>JBDUDE010000878.1:0-9296 GCA_040003105.1 Mucilaginibacter sp.
GGGTCGCGTTTTTGGGTATGGATAAAATCGCTGAACTTTTTAGGGTCTTTCACAAAAAATACCGGGGTGTTGTTGCCTACCAAATCCCAGTTACCTTCTTCGGTATAAAATTTTAAGGCAAACCCGCGTGGGTCGCGTTCGGTATCAGCCGAACCTTTCTCGCCGCCAACAGTGCTAAAGCGCAGGAAAGTTTTTGTTTCCTTGCCAATCATATTAAAAAGCCGGGCACGCGTATATTTGGAGATATCGTGAGTAACAGTAAAAGTGCCGTAAGCACCAGAGCCTTTGGCATGCACTACGCGCTCAGGAATACGCTCCCGGTTAAAGTGGGCCATCTTTTCATGCAGGATAAAGTCCTGCAATAATATAGGGCCCCGTGGGCCAACAGTCTGCGAGTTTTCGTTCTCGTAGTAGGGTATCCCGGATGCCGTGGTGAGTTTTTTCTTGTTAGTTTCCATAGTAGTTTAGTTTTATATCAATCAAACTTCATCATAATAATTCAATAGAAAAAATCAATAATTACTATATTTGAATAGAGAAAATCTATATTGATTAGATGCTAGAGTCAAGAAATCAAGAATCAAGATGTAATAAAATATCTTGTTCTGTTTTTTCTTGACTCTTGACCTCTTGATTCTTGCATCTCATTTTTAATCCATGACTATAACCCAACTTGAATACATCGTTGCAGTTGATACTTACCGGAGTTTTGTATCAGCAGCTGATAAGTGTTTTGTTACCCAGCCTACGCTGAGCATGCAGGTGCAAAAACTGGAAGACACGCTTGGCGTAAAAATATTCGACCGTAGTAAGCAGCCGGTAACACCTACAGAAATAGGTATCGAAATCATATCACAAGCACGCATACTGCTTTCGGAAAGCGAAAAGATAAAGGAAATTATAACCGACCGGCAAAAAGAACTATCGGGCGAGTTGAAAGTTGGCATCATACCTACTATTGCACCGTACATCCTGCCAAAAATACTGCATGGCTTTATTGAAAAATATCCCCAGGTAAAGCTGATAGTTTGGGAACAAACAACCGAGCAGATTATTGCGCAGCTAAAATCCGGGGTTATTGACTGCGGCATACTTTCGACCCCGCTGCATGAGAGCACACTCATCGAGTTGCCTGTTTTTTATGAAAACTTTGTGGCTTATGTATCAAAAAACAGCAAGCTATCCAAAAAGAAAAACATTGTACCGGACGATATAGACATGGAGGAGATATGGATATTAAACGAGGGCCATTGCATGCGCGAGCAGGTGCTAAATATTTGTCAGCGCCGCAAAGCAACACAAGGATTTAAGCACTTCGAATATAACACAGGCAGCGTTGAAACCCTGAAACGCATGGTCGACCAAAACAACGGCGCCACCATTTTACCTGAACTGGCCCTTGCAGACCTTACTGATAAACAACTGGATAAGGTACGCTACTTTAAAGCCCCCGAACCGGCGCGTGAAGTGAGCATAGTTATACAGCGTAATTTTTTAAAACGACGGATGATAGAGGCATTAAGAAATGAAATACTGGAGTTTTTACCAAAAAGGATGAAGAGTAAAAAGAAGAAAGAGGTAATGGAGATATAGTTTGAGTCCGAAAGTCGGGAAAGACCGGAAAGTCAGTAAAGATTGGGGACACTCCATTCCCATTGGCTGTGTCTCCACAGCGAACTATACTGTAAGATGAAAATTATATAAAATGAAATGAAATACACCTGTACTACTTGCGGCAAACAACACGATGGTTGGCCTGCGCTTGCTTTTGATTCACCGAATTACTATCATAACTTATCTGATATTGAAAAAGAAACTATTGCTCAATTAAGTTCTGATTTTTGCGTTATAACCTACGAAGACCAAACAGACCGTTTTATAAGATGTACACTGACTCAAAAAGTTAATGATGGCTGCCAGGATTTGGAATACGGAATTTGGGTTTCGTTAAGTGAGAAAAGCTTTACGGACTATAGCGATAATTTTGATAACAAAAACCATGAAACCGCATACTTTGGATATTTTTGCAATAATATTCCGGGATGAGAGCACCTTAAGTATTCCAACTAGCGTACAAACCAAGACAGGGGGTAACCGTCCCGAGGTGACTCTTGACCCGGATTTCGACCATCCTTTTGTTAAAGACTATTATAACGGGATAAGTGTTGAGGAGGCGGAAAAGCGGATAGGTGAGATGCTGGGTAAATCATAAATAGTTGCCAGAGCCTATTTTGTTTTCAAAAAAATCCGAAATCGACATTCCTGCTCTGAAATCACTAGTTTTGCCCCCATGGCCAATATCCAATCTTTTGAAAACAACCCTTACCAGGAAAATACCTATATTTTGTTTGACGAAACCGGCGAATGTGCCATCATCGACCCAGGAATGGAAACCGCAAGTGAACAAAACGCCGTGGTAAATTTTATCCGCAAAAATAACCTGAAGCCGGTTTTGCTGCTTAACACCCATTGCCATATCGACCACGTGCTGGGCAATAAATTCATTTTCGACCAATATGGCCTTAAGCCAAAATTTCATGAAGGCGAACTGCCGCTGCTGGAAGCAGTATCGGCTTACGCACCGTCAATGGGTATCCGGTATGAGCTTTCACCATTGCCGGATGAATTTTTACCCGAAACAGGTAGCATAAGCTTTGGCAACACTACGCTGCATTTAATATTTGCGCCGGGTCATTCACCGGCACATTTGTGTTTTTATGACGAGGCTGGTAACCTGCTGATAGGCGGCGATGTTCTATTCAGGGGCAGCATAGGCCGCAGCGATTTACCCGGTGGTAACTTTAGCCAGCTGATTGACAATATCGAACAGAAATTATTCCGCCTGCCCGGCGACTGTGTCGTTTACCCCGGTCATGGGCCCGAAACTACTATAGAATATGAAAAGATGACTAACCCTTTTTTAAATTAAGAAATCGCTTGTATCGTTGTACTGGTCAATAGAGTAATACGGACGATACAAGACCAACCCTTATCTGCTGCAATATAAAAATAAGAACTGCTGTATCGCTTGTATCGGTGTATTGAGCAATGCAGTGATACAGAACACGTGTAAAGCCTTTTATTACGGGGCATACTGTTTCGGTCCGTTCTGATTGTATCAGTCCCAAA
Organism: Mucilaginibacter sp.; assembly: GCA_040003105.1. Lineage (GTDB taxonomy): Bacteria > Bacteroidota > Bacteroidia > Sphingobacteriales > Sphingobacteriaceae > Mucilaginibacter. The sequence goes on from JBDUDE010000878.1 coordinate 3,130, forward strand.
GTGAAACGAAACAACGTCCAGCTTATATCAATATGATGTAACTAATGCTTATATTAACTTTATAAATAATACTAACTGACCACTGTTTCGTTTCACTATCTGTTCGCCACATTTCGAACGGGATGAAACAGGAAAGCGTCCAGCAACCAGCAGTTTTTATGACGGGGCGTACTGTTTCGTTCCGTTCTGATTGTATCAGTCCCAAAGTGAAACGAACAACACCTGTTATTGAATAACCATATCAACTTATATTAATTTAATTATAGCCATTATAATAGTAGCCTGCTATAATAGGGCGTACTGTTTCGTTCCGTTCTGATTGTACCGGTCTCAAAGTGAAACGAAACAACCTCTGCTATTCAATATCCATAGCAACTTATATCAATATGATATAATTAATATTATATCTATAACCTTATAAATATAATACCAGCAGGCTACTGTTTCGTTTCACTATCTGTTCGGCACATTGCGAACAGGATGAAACAGCGAACCACTTTAATTAAGTATAAGCTAAAATAGAACTGCTGTATCATTTTGTATCACTCCAGCGACCAATACACCGATACAAGCGATACAAACTTTGCCCGCCCGCCAACCGTTACATAAATATTGCCAAAAAGCGATACCTTTAGGGCGTGATTGTGCTGCCTCAATCATTAATTCAGTAAATCACTAATTCACCATTATTGAACACTTCCATCTACATAGCCAAAAGGTATTTATTCTCGCGCAAAAAAATGCACGCCATCAATATCATTTCGGGCATATCAATGGTTGGGGTATTAATTGGCAGCGCTGCGCTGATTATTATCCTGTCGGTTTTTAATGGTTTCGAAACGGTAATACTATCACTATACAGCAACTTTACGCCTGAGATGAAGATTGAGCCAAAACTCGGTAAATCCTTCAACCCTAATACTGCTTATTTTAATGAGCTTAAAAACGACAAAAAGGTATTTTCCTATATCGAGGTATTACAGGAAAAAGTGCTGGTAAAGTATGATGGCCGGCCCTTCATCGGCACCATAAAAGGCGTGAGCGCTCAGTTTATGAAAAAAGGCGACCTGGACAGCATTGTGCAAACAGGTTCGTTTACACTTAAAAAAAACGGGATTAATTTCGCTGTGATTGGTACAATGGTGCAAAACAGCCTGGGCGTAAGCATCCGCGACCAGTTTACCCCCATGGAAATATACTCGCCAAACCGCAGCGCCGGCAGCGGGGCCAACCCCTTAAATGAATTTACCGTTCGGCCCATAAATGTTTCCGGTGCCTTTACACTGGGCCAGCAGTTTGACGACCTGGTGATAACTCCCATTGATTTCGCCCGCGATTTGCTTAACCAGCCGGTAAACGTAACCTCGCTGGAGCTGAATTTTAACAAGGGGACCAATATTGCCGACATGCAGGCGGCTATACAAGATAAAATCGGGAAAGATTTTACCATCAAAAACCGTAGTCAGCAAGATACCGAATTGTACAAAACGCTTAACTATGAGCGCTGGTTTATATTTATGATATTGGTATTTGTATTAATTATTGCAATATTTAATATCATCGGTTCGTTAACCATGCTGGTTATGGATAAACGTAAAGACATAGCCATTTTAACCAGCCTTGGCGCAAATAAGCAGCTTATACAGGGCATCTTCTTTTTCGAGGGGATGATGATATCATTAATTGGCTGTTTGGCAGGTATTTTTTTAGGACTTGTATTTTGTATATTGCAGCAGCGTTTTGGCTTGGTTAAAATGGGCTCCACAAAATCAATGATAGATGCTTACCCGGTTACCCTAATGGCCGGCGATTTTATCTTGGTTTTTTTAACAGTGGGCGTCATTGCGGTTATTGCGGCAGGCATAAGCGCGCGCTTAAGCATTAAAGGACTTAATGATATTAAACAGGACTTGTAAATTTAGGGAATGCATTTAAAGCGTATTAAAATTTTGGCGGGGCTGGTGATAATTGCAGCGTGCTCATGCAACAGCGGAGCTGATAAAACCCAACACGTGGTTTTTAAAGGCTTATACAGCTTTGGCCCGGGTGTTAATTCGTTTAAAGATTGCGACAGCGGCCATGAGTTTTGGGTTACCGACAGCACCAAACAGATGGAGCTAAAATACTCGCAGCTAAAATTCGAAAAACCTTATGAGCCGGTTTATGTTGAAGTAGAGGGCGCAAAGATGGGTTCGAATAAAGAAGGCCTGAGCCTTGAATACGACAGCACCGTTGTTGTAAAAAAATTAATAAAGATAACAAAGGAAATCCCGGATGATATGTGTAAATAGGTGATTAGAGGTTGGAGAATAGAGATTAGTTAAACGCGGGATAATATAACATAACGATTGCTTAGGGCTTTCTGCTCAACAAAATAACATGGAATCAAAACGTCAGCAAAAATTTGCAGGAGTAATACAGGAAGACCTTGCCGCCATATTTCAGCGCGAGGGCATAAATTATTTACCAAACACGCTTATCACCATAACTAAAGTTAGGGTAACGCCTGATTTGGCTATTGCAAGGGTGTTTTTAAGCTTTTTCAAGAATGATAATGCACAGCTGGCCTTGCATACCATTAAGTCGCATGCCTCTGAAATAAGATATAAGCTCGGCGCACGCATAAAAGATCAGGTGCGGATAATACCCCAACTCGAGTTTTTTGTGGATGACACCGGCGAATACGTGGAGCGCATGGACAAGATTTTTGATAAGATAAGCAAAGAAGACCGCCAACCCGAAACTGAATAATTGCAATGGACGCTACCCAACGGTTAGCTGCTTATATTGAAAATCATCCCGATGCTGTTGGCAAAGTTGTAGATTTTGACAGTGTTGCCGACAGTCTCTTTCATTTTAACTTTACGGCATCGAATACCGAACTGGATGCAGATACGTTTTCGGATACTGTTAAATTCAATAGTTGGATAAATCAAAAACTTAGCGATAATAATAGCAGGTATGGCATAGGCGGCTACATGGAGCACCGTACCATTTATGCCCGCAGCGCACACTTTGATACGGATGATGAGCCTCGCCGCCTGCATTTGGGCGTTGATATTTGGGCACAGGCTGGCACAGTTGTATATTCACCTTTGGATGGAATCGTTCACAGCTTTCAAAATAATAACAACTTTGGTGATTACGGGCCGACCATCATTCTTGAGCATCAGCTAGATGGGTTAAAGCTTTACAGTTTATATGGCCATTTAGATATCGGAAGTTTGGATGGATTGTATGTTGGCAAGCCCATCAGCGAAAATGAAAGGATAGCCGGTTTTGGCACAATGGATGAAAATGGCCACTGGCCGCCGCATCTGCATTTTCAACTGATGTTTGATATGGAGGGCAAAAAGGGTGATTATCCAGGGGTTTGCCGCTTTTCGGAAAAGGCCATCTGCCAAAAAAATATTCCCGACCCGCAGTTCATTTTGCGGTTTCCTAAGGCTATAAACGCCCAATAACATCCCGGCTATTGCACAGAAGTATTTATATTTGCGCAAGCATCTATGCAACCATGTCAGAACCAAATTTTTACGACAGCGTTTACGAAGTAGCGAGGCTGATACCGAAGGGCCGTGTAACGTCATACGGAGCAATTGCGGCTTATTTGGGCACCAAGGGATCATCGCGCATGGTTGGCTACGCTATGCAGGCTGCAGGCAGGGTTCACCCTCCGGTGCCGGCACACAGAGTTGTAAACCGGCAGGGCTTGCTGACAGCTAAATTTCACTTCGGCGGCAATTTGATGGAAACTTTACTTGAAAATGAAGGCGTAAAAGTTGTTGACGACCAGGTGCAGGATTTTAAAAATGTGTTTTGGGACCCATCGATAGAATTGGCATTGTAGACACGAATTGCCTCTAATTTTTTCGAATTTCACGAATTAAAAATGTGTCTAATACTTGACATGCGGAAAACTACACGTAAGTCAATTCGTGTAATTCGCCTTAATTCGTGAAATTTGTGGTTTTATAATTTCGCCATGCTATGCACGCTATCGCCTCTATAATCAGTAACCAGCCAGGTTAGCAGCAGGCAATTGCCAAATATCACATAAAACAGCTTGCCGTTGGCATTGGTGTCAAAAAGTGTGTAGGCTAAAATAATTACGCCAACAGCAACAACAAATTCAATCAACTCATGAACACCAACCGGTATAATTTTTACCACGCCCATGCTTGAATCAGTTAGTAACGTAAGCGCCAGGTGTGCCGCTCCTAATGCGTAAGTAAACGTTGCTAAGGCACCGGTAAAACCAAAAATTATTGGCGATGCCAGTAAAAATACACAAACCAGTATATCTATTATTCCGTGAACCTTGGGCGACATGAATTTCATAACTGTATTTTTTTATTTTATTGCTGGTAACTAAATTACGATTTTATATTTATTATACAACACTATTAGTCAACGTATTGCAGCAGTTCCATCCGGTTACCAAAGGGATCGTGGAACGAAAACCTGTTACGGCCCGGAATTACCGCCTCCTGTAATACTTGTACGTTGTGTTTTTCTAAATGTTTCGCCGCAGCATCAAGATTTTTTACCTTGAATGCAATATGTCTTAACGACTGTGGCTTACGTGGCTCAATGCCGATGTGCAGCTGTATATCGCCGATATCAAACCAATAGCCTGGGGCCCCAAAAACATCAGGGCGGAAAATTTCGGGCAGGCCAATTACATCCCGGTAAAACACTCGGGCGTCCTCCAGCTTTTCGGGTGGCACGCAAATATTAATATGGTCGGCGCGGGTAAATTCAATCATTAGGCATGTTCGGCAAAGGTGAGCACATAGTTGTTGTTATCAAGTATCGAAAACTCGGTAGCCCCATAAAATGTTTTTTCCAAACCTTTTAATACGGTCACTTTGTCTTTTATCTGTTCAAAAAAGTCGTGTATTTTCTTAACGGTGATATAAAGCAGCAGCGAGCCGCCATTTTGCCGGCTTATTTCAGGCAAATCTTCGGCAAGGCTGGCAAAGGTTTGAAACATCATCGTAACATTGCCGTTGGTCATCATTGCCCAAACCAGGTCGTCGCCTTCTTCGGGCACAGACATTGTTGTTTGAAACCCTAACGAGGTATAAAAGGCAACGGTTTCGTTCATGTTATTGGTAAAAATATTGGGGGACAGGCTTTCCATAGGTTCGATTTTAGCTTGGTTATTTGTTTACAATTGAAAGAGGAAAATTACAAAAATGAATTTAATCTATATTGTAACTTGCGCTTAAATAATGCAAATTAATAATTCACTAACTATTACCTATGGGAAAGCTGATTGAAGATTTTGAAAGCTACCGCACCAAAATGAACGACCGGATAATGGAGTCGTCGAACACCAATATCAAACGTTTCTTCGCGCTGGATACCACCACTTATGCCGATGGCGCGCTCGATGTAAAAACCAAAGAAATGTTGGGCCTGGTAGCGTCGATGGTACTACGCTGTGATGATTGTATAAAATATCACCTGGGCAAATGCCACGAGGCCGGCGTAAATCATGATGAAATGAATGAAGTGTTTATGATAGCCAATTTGGTGGGTGGCTCTATTGTGATTCCGCATTATAGAAGAGCAGTGGAGTATTGGGATGAATTGAATGAAGTCAGTCTTGAGTCTTAAGTCGGGAGTCTTGAGTCAAAAAAGAATATATTTTCGATATTAGTCTTTTATCCTGATTTTATAACACCCAAGCTCCCTTAAACCAATGAGTTCATTTCGAGATCTGATAGTATATAAAAAAGCTTTTTCTCTATCGATGGAAATATTTGTTATCACAAAAGGTTTTCCAAAGGAGGAAACTTATAGCTTAATCGACCAAATCCGGAGGTCGTCGCGCTCTGTTTTTGCCTCTGTAGCGGAAGGTTATAAAAAACGTAGATATCCAAATCATTTTGTAAGTAAGCTTACTGACGCCGATATGGAAATGGGGAAACTCAAGCTTGGCTTGATGCTTCTTTAGCTTGTAAATACATTACAAATGAAAAGTACGTTGAATTGAACCTAATAAGCGAAGAAGTTACGCGCTTACTTATTTATATGATAAAAAACCCCGATAAATTCAAATAACATGACTCAAGACTCAAGACTTCAGACTCAAGACTTAGTTCGCTGCCGCTGGGCCGGAACCGACGATCTCTACATAAAATACCACGACGAAGAAT
>JBDUDE010000609.1:0-2772 GCA_040003105.1 Mucilaginibacter sp.
AATATACCAGTTTATAAAGTTACGTAGGTATTACTATTAGTTGTGCGTGATATTTTGCAGTTGATGGCAGGATATTAGCCGGTTTGGTTTCCGTTATCTGCTACATGCAACTAAAATATAGTCAGAGAGCGTTTAGCCTATCTTAAAACATTGTTGGCGGCACCCGGGCCACCGCGAAATAATGTATAGTCATCGGTACATTGCAATCTGATTTACAAGCCAAATATAATTTTTGGTAATTATAAGTAATAATTTTACGTACTAATTAATAAAAATTCAATATTGGCATGGTATATGTTATTTCTGAAGTGATAAATTATTGGACTATGGAAATTCAACACACACAAAAGCATAACTACATGGCGGATAATTTGCAATTGGATAAATTAAAACACCACCAGCCCCTTATGAAGCAATTAATATTCTGGATAATGATTATACTGGCCCTTATTTGTGTGGTATCACTTGGGATGATTATTATCAATTACAGCGTACACGCAAAACTTTGATAGGCGAGTAAATACTCCTGTATATTTCAAGGCGATTTGTCGGCCTTAACCCGTTGTAAAATATTTTCAAGTTCGGGCAAACAACCCCTGTTTAAAATACTTTTTTATTATCATATTTGGATTGTACCCCAATAAAGGTTTTAACGGACATTATACATACTACTATGCAGGAACTTGACCCCACCATTTTACAAAAGGCCAACGCATGGCTTACCGGCAACTATGACGCTGATGTTAAACAAGAAATACAGGCTTTAATTGACAATAAAGCATATACCGAACTTACGGACTCCTTTTACCGCGACCTTGAATTTGGTACCGGCGGCTTGCGCGGCATCATGGGCCCGGGCAGTAACCGTATTAATAAATATACAATCGGCGCGGCAACGCAGGGTTTGGCCAATTATCTGAAAAAAACCTATCCCGGCGAAAAGGTTAAGGTGGCCATTGCACATGACAGCCGCAACAATGCCGATTTGTTTTCGCGCATTACTGCCGAGGTGTTTTCGGCTAATGATATTTACGTTTACTTTTTTAAGGCCTTGCGCCCAACACCCGAGCTATCATTTGCTGTGCGCCATTTAGGTTGCCGCAGCGGGGTGATGCTTACGGCATCGCATAACCCTAAAGAGTATAATGGCTACAAAGCCTACGGCGCGGACGGCGGGCAGTATGTATCGCCGCATGACACGGCGGTTATGGCTGAGGTTGCAGCCATTAGCGGCGTTGATGATATTAAATTTAACCGTGTTGATTCAAACATAGAAGAAATAGGCGAGGAGATTGATGAGCTGTACCTGGATGCAATAACCAAATTATCAGTATCGCCCGAAGCCATTAAGCGCCAGAAAGATTTAAAGATTGTGTACTCGCCGATACATGGCACCGGCATTACGCTTACTCCACAAGCCCTAAAGCGTTTTGGGTTTGAAAACGTTATTTTGGTTGAAGAACAAATTACACCAGATGGTAATTTTCCTACTGTAGTATATCCAAACCCTGAAGAAAAAGAGGCGCTGACACTTGCCCTTAAAAAAGCACAGGAAACGGATGCGGACCTGGTTTTAGCCACCGACCCTGATGCCGACCGCGTAGGCATTGCAGTTAAAAACACCGAAAATGAGTTCATCCTGCTAAATGGTAACCAAACCGGCGCCATGCTGATAAATTACCTGCTTACCGCATGGGAAGAAAAGGGCAAGCTTACCGGCAAAGAATATATCGTAAAAACCATTGTTACCACCAACCTGATCGACGCTATTGCCAAAGCCAAAAATGTTACCTGCTACAACACGCTAACAGGCTTTAAATATATCGGCGAACTGATGACTCAATTTGAAGGCAAACAAACCTTTATTGGCGGCGGCGAAGAAAGCTACGGCTATTTAATTGGCGAACTGGTGCGCGACAAGGATGCCATTATCAGCAGCGCCTTTATTGCCGAAATGACCGCCTATTACAAAGATAAAGGCAGCAGTTTGTTCGAGGCTTTGATTGATACTTATGTGCAGTACGGTTTTTATAAAGAGAAACTTATTTCCCTCACCAAAAAAGGAAAAACCGGCGCTGAGGAGATTAAAGAAATGATGGAGACGTTCCGCAGCAACCCGCCGGCTTCGTTGGGCGGCTCGAAGGTGGCTACGCTTAAGGACTACGAAAAAGGTATTGAAACTGACTTGCTGACCAATACCACTAAAAAAATTGAACTGCCAACCAGCGATGTGCTCCAGTTTATAACCGAGGATGGCACTATCGTTTCGGCTCGCCCTTCGGGAACCGAGCCTAAAATAAAATTCTATTGCAGCGTTAACGGTAAGCTCGCCAGTAAAGCAGCTTATGCCGAAACCGATAAGCAACTGGATGAAAAAGTGAATAGTGTGATGAAGGATTTGGGGGTGTAAAACATCCCAATATATTCTTTATAAAACTTTGTCATTGCGAGCGAGGAACGAACACAACAACCTCGTCGCCACACATGACCCACTATGTATTGCGACTAGATTGCTTCGTTCCTCGCAATGACAAAGTTTTCAGCTCGCTTAATTCGTCAATTTTGTCAGCTCTGTAGTCAATACAATTTTCCCGTCGGCGCCGTGTATTTCCTGTTTTACGGTACCAACTCCCGGGCAAAACCATTGAACAATTTCCTGTTTAGGTGTGGTAAATTTCCGTTTAACCGTGCCGATGAACCAGCGGCCGGTTTCTTTTTTGGCAACCGTCATTGTGTAGATTTCCGAAGCTATTTTAAAGCAGTTAAAAGTAC
>JBDUDE010000311.1:0-9268 GCA_040003105.1 Mucilaginibacter sp.
GTATCCTGGGCAGAGGCAGCGGAATAGCATAGCACAAAAAGTAGTGATTGAGTAAATAATAACTTTAAGAATTTGTAACTATTGGGCATGCGGTTGATGCTATCATGCCCGGAACGCCGGGTTCGGCTATAATCTCATTGGTGAGTATAATCCGTGTTATTTTACCTCCAAAATACCCGCTGTTAACCTGGCAGCGCTGAATACATGGCATTTGGGATGAAATATTTTTTTGAGCGGGCTGAGCATTTGTTGTGGTTGTAAAATAGATATTTGGTAAAAGAGGAAAATGCCATTAACCTTAGTTTTAAGAGAAATAAGCAAGGCCAAACGGATGAAAGCCGTTGACCGATACAAAATTTGCCCAGTCCGCTCTCTGCTTAAGTTAATGACATTAGTTATATAACCATCGTTTCAGTAAACCCATGCAACCCTGAAAAATGTTGCTGACTCACAAATAACGATGGCTATGTGTGGTATTTCCCGTGCTACAAGAAATTATCATCAATAGTAACAAGCGTAACCACCAGCAAAACCACCACAAGACGTCCCGGGGGGGCACGGCGTTACCCTGCAATCGGGGCCAGAACCGGGTCCAGTACTAGGAGGGGTAGCAGAGCACTTGCCATTTACGCACCAGTCAGTACCACAAATAGGGGAACGGCCATTGCTATCTGCACTGCAATTGGCACCTATACTGCCTTTTCCCATCACGTTTCTGAGTTGTTCTCTTGTGAGCATCCCTCCGGCGCTAATTTCAAGCGCTTTGAGCTTTAGTTTTTTCATTATGATTTAGTTAAATTGCGCCTCTATTATCGGGTTGCGGCTTTCCCTATCCTGTTTTACCGAAGGCAGGCAACTTATTGTTCTCGAGACAATTTCTTTGCTGTTATATTTTATATAAAAAGTTTAAGATTTTTGATTTGATTGGCTGAAAAGACAAGGGATAGAAGGCACATTTATTTCTGTATGTACATAATTATTTAAAAGGCAGGGAATAAGTAGTGTTAAGCAAAAGACATCTATTCTGTACATCGTTAACGGTAGGTAAACTGCGATGATTACGAAGGATATCTAATCCTACCGGAATATTGTTGAATTTATCAGCGTTGTGTACAAAACAGGTTAATACCTGTGACAGGTTATTTTTCATAATAAGGTTTAATTTATAATCAGTAACTAGCGTTATTAATCGGTATTTCAAACATAAATTATAAATGTCAACGATACAACTATTTACAAATAATTTGATGCCCTACTCTCGGTAGCTTGTAACAGCGAATTGGCTATGCCGCAAATTCATTCAATATAAGTTCTTTGCGGCCCGGCCTACTCCCAGGTTAATAATAAATGTGGGGACAGGTGTCTGATTGGTCATCTTCTGGATTTAATTTTAATAACTTAAAAAATATTTCAAATCAGTTACGCTATATATTTCAGGCAATTGATGAAACTCACTTTCCATGGCTTGAGGTTCTCCGTTGTTGGCAGGCTGAAGTGATACAAAAAATGTAGGCGTAAAGCTGATGCCGGTTTTGTCGCACCAATTACTCATGGCCTCTATTTTGTCATCCTGTTTTGTTAAGGCTCCGTTAATAGGGTATTTAGGAGCAAAGACCGCGTAGTCGGTTTTTTCGGCCAGGTACCAATCGTCCAGGGCTTGTTTGGTTAATTCTATATCGTTTTGCTCGGCTATGGCCATTAAGTGCTTCACCGGGGGCGTTCTGTAATCTCCGTCTTTATTGGTACTTGTAAAAATAATTTGTACCTGTACGTCGGGGTTATTTTCCAGCAATTCTTCTATTGGCAGGTGTGCTTTAGCGCAGGGGCCGCAAAAAGGGTTACAAACCTTTATCAGTTTATATTTTGCTGCCGGATTGCCTAATGTAATGCCAAGCCCATCGGTAGGTTCAGTAACTGCTTTTTGCCTGGCAAGCAATGCCTCGAATATTTGGGGGTTGTGTTTTAGCTGCTGCAATTTGTTTTGCGTACTCTTACTTTCTTTTGCCTTTTGTAACACTGGTATAAGCCATATCGTGGCGATAAACGGTGAAACAAAGGCTGTTAATATAGTTAACACCCCACCCAAGTTATGTAATAAGGCGGTAACCGGTGTTAGTCCACCCGCAGCAATTACCGTTAAAAATTGCAATAATAATACGCCCTGCACGCATAGACATAGTACACACCATTGTTTGGCTATTTTATATTGGTAATAAAGGGAGTAAAAAATATAGGGCAAAACTATTAAGCTTATCCAGCTTAAGGCAACTAGCGTGTTGGGATTTGTAATGCCTGTAAACATCAGCAGGAGCAATTGGCCCACAAAATAGCTTAAGCCAATTGCGCTCCAACTAATCCCTGCTATTTTAGCTGCTTTTGATTGAAGAATGGCACCGCAGTTGATTTTTTTTCCGGCGCTGCATATCTGTGACAAAATGGGGTTGTGCTGATCTAACTCATACCAAATAAGCACCACACCGAGCAACACCCCTGCAAGTGCGAGCAGTAAAAATAAAAATGGCAAAAAAGACGAAGTCCCGTTTTGCATTAACGCAAAAACGCCAGAAACCAGCGCAACACCCGGAACGAAGAACAGGCTAAGTTGAAGCATTATGCGTCTCTTTCTTTCCAGGGTAATAATCTCATTATAATCCTTCTCACCGGCCGCTTCGTCTGCGTCGACGAGTAAGACAGTGCCCGAAAATATGTTCAAAAAAACTTCGCCGGATACCCTTGCCCATACGTGTTTAAGGGGATCAAAAAATAAAACAGTATTTGCTGCTATTTCCTTCACTACACTAAAAAGTTCGACCGCATTATTTTCAGTTTTAATTGTTGTGATAAAAGGGGTGGGCGCTTCAGTGAGTTTAGCCGGGTCTAATTGTATGGCTACGTTTTCCATACCGTAATTATTCAACACATCACTGATGCTTAGCAGGCTTGGATAGTCGGGGTGTGCTTCTAACTCATTGGTAAGTGTCGTCCGTGTTATTTTTACTTGCAAAATATCCGCTAGTAATTTTGCGGCATCGGGCGCGTTACTTTTAGGAAAAAATAGTCTTTCAAAAAGGTTGGACATATGCTTTTATATAAAAGGGTTAATAATAAATAAAGAGTAAGAAAATGTCATTAACTTTAGTGAAAGAGATAAAACAAAAAATACAACCTCCGGGGCAATACAGAATTTTGTCCAGCGCTCTCCGTTCAAGTTAATGACATTGGTAATTCAACAGTCGTTTAGCAAGAAATGCAGCCATAAAAATGCCCGGTCGCTCGCAAAAACGTTGGTTGCGAAAGGTGTTTATAGTTCTAAAAAAAAATATTCACCACAATTCCATCAACCTTATTGTTGACAAAACACCGTTATCGCACACAAACACCATTAAGACAATAATAAGACCATTGGCAGCCGTTGTAAGTGCAATTATCAGGTTTCGGAGCACAATGACCATTGAGGCAAATATCGCTGCCGCAAATAGGATTGTTTGGGCCGTCTGGATAGCAGTTGGCGCCTATACTGCCTTTTCCCATCACATTTCGGAGTTGTTCTCTTGTAAGCAACCCCGTGGCGCTTATTTCAAACGCTTTGAGCTTTAACTTTTTCATAATAATTTGTTCAATTGGGCCTCTATTATCGGGTTGCGGCTTTCCCTATCCTGTTTTACTGAAGGCAGGCAACTTATTGTTCGCGAAACAATTTCTTTGTAATCATATTTTATATAAAATATCCAAAATATATGGTTTATAGTTTTGGGGAGCCAGCGCCTATTAATAAATACGGCGGGTGTTGCTTTGATAAGTGCCAGGGGAAGATAAAGTTGAATGATCAGGAAGTTTTTTTAATGCTGCATCGATATTATTAAGTATATCAAATTGGTGTACGAAACAGGTTAAGACGGGTGACAGGCTATTTTTCATAATAAGGTTTGATAGAATTAGTGTTTAGGAACATTAATTAGGTATTTCAAATCTAATTTATAGATGTCAATGATACAAGTATTAATGAAAAATAATTTGGCATGCACCAAAGGCGTTTTTGGAAGGGGTGATGGCTATTAAGTAACCCACGAACTGGAACTCTAGACGCTATACCTGATATATGCTTGTTTAATACTTTCTATTTTTTTTGCCGAGGCCGCAAACATCTTTTCTGCCATTCCCTTTTGTTCATTGTGAATTACAGCAATATCCGAATAGCCAAAATCTTTTTGTACCGAAATAAAAGGGTATAAAACCATTTTGCTACTCGTCATTTCTGCGAGTAAGTGGTCTGCCACTACATTGTCATCAACAGGTTCATCTAATATTTGCTGAAAAAAAGTTTTGTACAAAACAATAAACGGGGTGGCCAGACAGCGGGAAACCCAAAACCGGTTAGCAGCAATCATTACTTCATTCTCGGTAATACTACTACCGCCCGATAAATAGTCTATGCCGCTTACGTGCGCTTCGATGATGTTTTTTAATAAATACTCTTTTGAATAATCCCCGGTAAATTGGTGGTTATCCTCACAAATGATGATGACATCATCATCCGCATCAATAGCCATCCGGATAATTTTCCGGATAATTTGCCATAAACCAAACGCACCGGTTTCATGTTTGCAGGCCTCTACAATGGTTACATCAAATTCGGGTTTGTTTTCAAATTGCTGTTTAATGTGGGCCAGCCTTTCCGTTCGTTCAGGTAAATTAATAATATAGGTAGGTATGGTTAAAGTGTTATATATTTCAGCATCCGGTTCATCAGGCTGAGGGAAGTTTTTATAATAGGACGCAACGTTTTTTAAGTTTTGCAACCACGTTGCGCTTTTTAAAAATAATTCATCGGCCCGGCCCGGCAGGTTGTTCATAGGGGTGGCATCCGAATAACCAAAATCTTTTTGCACCGAAACAAAAGGGTAAATTATAAATTTATCTTGCGTAAGCGTCGATATTTTGAAATCGGCGGCATCATAGTCACCAAAATCAGCTTGTAATATGGCCTCAAAAAATTTCTTAAACACAATTATAAACTGTGTGCCGTTAAAAATATACGACCAAAGCAAGGTGTCGTTCACCGGCACAACGCCGTCGAACCAATTGACGCCCCCTATCAGGATATCAGCATTTTTTTCTGTTACCTGGTTTATGCTTTTAAATAATAGTTCTTTTGAATAAAATTGAGTAAACTGATGGTCGTCCTCGCAAATGAGTATAAAATCATGATTTTGTTGTGACGCCAACACTATAATTTCTTTCATAGTGTGCCATAAGCCAATGGCGCCTATTTTGTGTTCGTGGGCTTCAATAATATTTACACTGAATTCATTACGTGCGGCAAACTCATTTATAATGTGTTGTCTGCGGTCAACCCGGCTTTTTAAGTTGATGATAAAGGTTGGGATTTGAATTGTATTCATTAGTTATTACAGTATCAGGCATTAGTTTTTAAATTAAGTAACCCATTATCAACGCTGTGTATACATGACAATTATGGTGTTTTTACCTTTCTCTCAGTCCCCGGTCATCTTCACAACCTCTGCAGCGTCTTGATATTTAGGCAATACAAATAGCTCTGAAAATATTTAGTAAATAACTTTTAATCGTTACTTATTTATGTGACCGATATTGGATTTTTTTGGAAACAAGGACATAGGTTTTGAGGTTTTTGGTTAAGTTAATTTATAATATTTTTCAAATTTTTATGCAAGGTATGTTTGTCTAATCCCGCGGAATATCATTTGATGTATCAGGTTTGTGTACAAAATAGGTTAATATCTGTGACAGCTTATTTTCATAATAAGGTTTAATTACAACAAGTAAGTGATGTTATTAATTGGTATCTCAAACATAATTTATAAATGTCAACAATACAACTATTTGTGTAAAATTATTCGCTATGTCCCACTATCCTGCAGTTTGTTACTGCGAATTGACTATGCCAGTAGTTTCGTCTACCGTAAAAAAGCCTCAAAACTTTTACTTGAGGCTTTTAAATTAGAAAGCACCGGCGACGCATGATCACCCCAGTACGCAATGCATTTAAATTTCGTGGATTACAAATCCACAAAAATTGAGTTGGGGATTGCAAATTACGAGTGTTCGAAAGATACATCAAAAAAATCAAGGGCCACGAAAGGAGATTGTAGGATTACCTCCCGAAGCTGTATGATGAAAATGGTTAGCAAATCATCCAGATAACAAACCGGATGGTTATGGCCCGGGTTAAAACCAGTGTACCATTGCGGAAGATCAATACCCGAAAAAAGTAAGCGATAAGCCAACATACAAAAAATTTGAAGTCAGTGGTATCATGCTACCCGATTATTTTAGGCGGAAAATTGCCGGGTTATTATTTGGGTTCACTTCCATCCGGAAATGCAACCCCTTTGTGGCAGGTATTACAAGTAACCGTAAGCACAGCGCTGCCCAGTACCGGGTGTTTAACTTTAAAATACTTTTTGTTGATACCGAGTGTCATTCGCATCATGGCACGGGCTATTCCTTTTTCGGGTTTCGCATCGCTGGCAAAATCAAGGCCGTGGCCATCTTTGGCATCGGCATGGCAAAAGCCGCAGGTTACGCCAAGGCCGTCTTCAAAATCGTCGGTCATAATCCCCTGCAAATCCTTCGAACTGATGTCTTTTGGCAATACTTTTAAATTTACATATTGCTCCTGCGCACGGGTTGCGTTAAATGATGTTGCCGCAGCTAACGTACAAACCATGCTGGCAAGCAAACCAATGGCTGCAAATTTTCTATTTATTTTCATAACTATTTAAGCTTTAGCGGCGTGCACATTTAATACTACCTCAAGCTCATTTGATATAGTGCTGGTGCCGCCAACCCCAAAATCTTTACGGTTTATTTTAAACGACCCTTTAAACAGGTAGCCGTCATCGGCGGGTGCGGCAGTAAAAGGAAACGATATATCCTTTGATTTACCTTTGATGGTTAACTGCCCGTACATCGTAAATGCACTGCCCTTGCCGGTAATTTTGGTTGATAAAAAATGGATCCGCGGATTGTTAGCCACGTCGAAATAGCCGTCTTCCTTCAAATGTTTGTCGCGTAAGCTGTTGTCTGTATTTATGGTGGAAGCGTCGATAGTTACATCAAAGCTTCCCGCTGCCAGGTTTTGCGGGTCGAAAGCTATGCTTCCCTGTAAACCGGTGAAACTGCCGTGCACATCAAACCCAAAGTTTCCTATTGTAAACTTTAGCGACGATTCCTTATCAACGGGTTTATATTGAGCGGAGGCAACTTTGGTCGCCGCAAAAATTAAAAGGAACAAAAAACATTTTTTCATGAAAATATAAAATTAAGAGGCCGGGGCTTGCGCCCTCCGTGATTATTTTACCACAGAGGGCGCAAAGAAGACACAGAGAGCCTGAATGGCGATGTTAAGATATCGAAGCCGGCTTAAATAAATTGATAATTAAAGATGTGCTTACTGGCCGCCTGTAACGGCACCAGCCTCAATAAGCGGGATATCTGTTATGGCTAGTGTATGATTGTGTTCAACATAATGAACGCTTGTTAAACCCAGCAAAGCCCTCAATTTTTCGGCAGGAACCTTCATTGGGCCTGGTGATGGCGCAGCGCCGGGTGCGGGTTGAGGGAAAGCGGTTGAATTTGCTGTATGGAATGTAATATTACCCTCAACCTTTTGAATGGTTTGGTGTATATGGCCATTTAATACCGACACAGAACCAAAGCGTTTAAGGAACGAAAGGGCTTGTGCGCTATCCTGGGTTGCCCAGCCCCATTGCGGGTAAATGGCCCACATAGGTATGTGTGCAAAAACAACGATCGGGGTACTGCTCGAAAGGCCTTTGACATCGCTTTCCAGCCACTTCAATTGCTCGGCGCCAATGTTGCCAAGGCCGCCATCAACGTGGTTAGTAACGTTTACCAGGCCGATAAAATGCACTCCATTTGAATCGAAGCTGTACCATCCATCGCCTTTGGTACCTTTGCCGTAGCGCTCAAGGTATAGTTTACCGTTATCGGTCCAGTCGTGCTCGCCGGGTACGTAAAATATCTTTTCGGTTTTAACGCTTTTTAATGATTGCTCCAGCGTGTCAAATTCGTCGGCCTGCGCCAGGTGTGAAAGGTCGCCGGTGTGCAGTACAAAGGCTGGCGCCGAAGGCATGGCATTTAGTTTGGCGATGGTTGCCTGCAAGGTACCCACAACGTCGGGGTTGGCCGGCTTGGTAAAACCGATGTGGCTATCGCTTATCTGCGCAAAGCTGAAATCGGATTTTGGCATCACCAATCCTTTCTTTAGCCCGCCGGTTGTTTTATCAATCATCTGGCTCATCCCGTATGATTTCAGGATCCCGCCCGACATCATCCAAAGTACGCCGGTGCCGGCCCAGGCCATACATTCAAGGAAACCTCTGCGATCAATACCATCATTGTTTAACTCCGGGGTGTGATCCTCTCCGGGCTGATTGTGAGTTTTCATGATTTCAATTTTAACTGTTTGTTTAATAGGCACGAAGGAAGATGAAATTGAGCGGGGGCTGAATTTTTTTACATGAACACTGTTAAATACTTGATGAACCAAACGTTTGTGATTGAGTCTTTAATGTTAGATTTTTTTAGCCCTCGTGTTTACAATAACTTAGCCTATATTTGGCGCCACATTTAATACGCATTTTAATGGCAAAGGCATCTGAAATTAAAGTAGGGAACATATTACGCTATAACGGCGAACTGGTAAGCGTTACCGAAGTTCTGCACCGTACCCCGGGCAAAGGCGGGGCATTCTATTTAGACAAGTTTCGCAATATTAAAACCGGTAAAATTGTAGAGGCCCGTTTAGCCACCGACGAACAGGTTGAAATTTGCCGCGTAGAAACCAGTGATTACCAGTATCTGTATGCCGAAGGCGATTTTATGGTGATTATGGATAACACCACTTACGACCAGTTTAATATCCCGAAATCATTATTCGGCTCGTCGGCCAGGTTTCTGAAAGAAGGGATGAACGTAATCGTTTCTTTTGAAAGCGAAGAGCCTATTATGGCGCAGGCCCCCAACAGCGTTGAACTGGAAATTACCTATACCGAACCAGCCGTAAAAGGCGATACCTCATCGGGCGCGCTGAAAATGGCAACCACAGAAAACGGCGTAGAAATAAAAGTGCCCCTTTTTATAAACCAGGGCGATAAGATAAAGGTAGATACACGCACAGGAGAGTATTTGGAGCGCGCGAAATAAGGAATTGTAAAAAATATATTGTTCAAAAAGCCTCACAGTAGTGGCCGTTGCACAACAA
>JBDUDE010000417.1:0-2769 GCA_040003105.1 Mucilaginibacter sp.
GTTGGAGCATACGATTACTACAACGTTAGCTACTTAAACGTATTCCTTACGCAGGGCGAATCAGAAGACAGGGCAGTCCTCTACGAAAAATCATTAAAGCGCTATGCTGAGCTCCCGCTGCCTAAAGTTACGGCGTTTAAGTTCTTTGTTGATTTATACCCCAACGAACAACGGGAAAATGTAAAAGCGTTTGTTTCCATAAAAAATAAAAATGATAAACCAATTTCGCAATTGCTGCTTGATGCTGATGGGCTAACAGAATATTCCATTAAGGTAAATGACAAACTTGTGCCGTTCACTAATCCGTTGTTGTATGACCGGGGGATGTTTAATTTCTTAAGGCCTGCAAAGGATTCTTCGGATTTTCGCTTGTATAAGTTTGATAAGCCCATTGCACCGGGCGACTCAGCTGTGATTGAGGTAAATTCTGCAATTTATTACACAGGTTTTCAAAACGGACTTTACGCTGCCAATGTGCTGAAAAATGGCATATTTTTTACCGGGGGACTACCGGGAATGGGATATGATGATGATGACGAAATAAGCAGTCCGTACGTACGAAAAAAGTATGGACTAAAACCAAAGCAGGAAGAAGAAGTTGCCCAAAACGACCCTGAAGGAATAAAAACCCTGAAAGCCGGCGCGGCATCCGACGTCATCACCCTGGACCTTACGGTAAGCACTGCCGGCGACCAAACCGTTGTAGCACCCGGCGAACTGGTTAAACAATGGAACGAAAAAGGCCGCAACTACTTTCATTATGTACAGGACAAGCCCGGCATGTATGGCCCTTTGGGGATACTTTCGGCGCGGTATGCCGATTTGCACAAAACCATTAATGTGGGCCACCCGGTTGATGTTGATATTTATTACCACCCGGACCACGGTGCAAATGTTGCACGTTTTATGAAAGCTTATGAGGATGGCCTGCATTATTTTGAGTCGGCTTATGGCGCGTATCCTTTTAAAAATATGCGCCTGGCCGAGACATCGACCTATGGTCCGCGTGAGGCATCGCTAAGTACACTTGACACTTACGCCGAATACAATACGTGGCCCGCCGATTTCAGCGGCCCGGATAAATTCGATTTCGCCTGGTTTAACCTTACCCGGCAACTGGCCCAGCAATGGTGGCGCTACCAGGTGGCGCCAAACAAAACGGTAGGCTCGCTGGTGATACCCGAAGGATTAGCCACCTACAGCGCGCTGGTAATGGCAGAAAAAAAATACGGCAAAAACAATATCAGGTGGATTTTGCAGGACCAGGTAAATTTCTACACATTCATCCGTACCAGGCTGGAGGAGCGGGAGCACCCGGTACTAACTGCAAACCAATGGTTTGAATGGGGCGGCAAGGCCGGTTTTGTGTTGTATGGGTTGAAGGATCTGCTTGGCGAAGACAACATGAACGCTGCCCTGCGCGATTTTAAAGATGCTTATGCCTTTAAAAACAAGCCACCCTATGCCGGCGCAAACGACCTTTACCACTACCTGCAAAAACACACGCCCGATTCATTGCAGTATTATTTAACAGACACCTGGGAGAAAATTACGCTTTACGAGAATAGGGTAGATGACTTTAAAGCAGTACCAACGGGCAAGAACAACGAATATAAAATCACCCTGAAAGTAACCGCAGCGAAAACTTACATTGATGCCAAAGGAAATGATGTGCCCGCCAAACAGATGAATGATTACATAGACATTGGCGTGTTTGCTGCCGACAGTAAAGACAAAAACGGTCAGAATATTACCAACCCGTTATATGCCAAGCGAATGAAGCTAAGCTATGGCAGTCACCAGTTTTCGTTTACCGTAAAAGGCAAACCCGTTCGCGCAGGGATTGACCCGTTTGGGAAGCTGATCGATAGAATGGGAGGTGATAATTTTAAGGATTTGGATAAATAAATATCATTGTCATTTCGAGCGAGAGCGAGAAAACTTATACGCCATGCATATCGGACTATGCATGGCGTATAAGTTTTCTCCTCGTTCCTCGTCGAAATGACATATTTTTTTATGCTCATCCTGTCTTTACTGACTTTTCGGTCTTTCCCGACTTTCGGACTCAAAACCCTATCTTTGCCCCATGCAGCTGTACAACCAAACCATCCATCTTTTAAAAAAGGAAATTGTGCTGGAGTGGCGTTCAAAATACGCCTTTAACGGGGTGCTGTTGTATGTGGTGTCGACGGTGTTTATCTGCTATATGTCGTTTCACCTTAACCCTGGCTTTGCAAATTCGCCGGGTTATCCAATAGTATGGAACATTTTATTCTGGATAATTATCCTGTTTGCATCGGTTAATGCCATTGCCAAAAGCTTTATGCAGGAAAGCAGGGCCCGGTTGCTCTATTATTATTCCATTGCCAGTCCGCAGGCCATCATCCTGTCAAAAACCATCTACAATATATTGCTGATGACGTTGCTGAGCGCATTGGCGCTGCCGGTTTATATGCTGTTTTTTAACAATAACCTTGGCGACCCGCTTTACTATTTCCTAACCGTTTTTTTGGGGAGCCTTAGCTTTTCAACCGTTTTTACTATGATATCGGGCATTGCTTCAAAGGCCGGCAATAACGGCACGCTGATGGCGATATTAAGCTTCCCGGTAATTATTCCTATAATACTGATACTGATAAGGCTTAGCAAAGCTGCTATGGATGGTTTAGGGCGCAGCATAAGTTATGGCGATATTGGCGTGCTGGTAGCCATCAATGTAATTGTGATTACTACTTCGCTTATTTTGTTCCCTTTTTTGTGGAGGGA
>JBDUDE010001003.1:0-9258 GCA_040003105.1 Mucilaginibacter sp.
ATTGGAGAATGATTTCATCGATGATTGGTTGATTTCACTGATTGTATAAAAGATTACACCGACTAGGAAACTGGTCGGTGTATTTTTTTTACTGGGATTTTTCGCGGTCGTTAATTTCAAAGGCGCTCAAGAGGGCTTCGCCGTTTCACCGATTGGAGAATGGTCACACCGATTGCGGAAAGCTGATTAATTGATTTGAATAAAAGATTATTATATTGGCGGGACAATCAGTTTCAGTAAAATTCGTTAAAAATCGGTATAGTCGGCGAAATCACACTCCAATCGGTGTAATCCAAAAAAAACAAAAATCGGTGAAATCATTTTTAACAACTGGTGTAATCTAAAAAGATAATAATCGGTGTAATCCAAAAAACAATGTTAAACGATGACCAGCATATACGACAATTAGCCAACCTGGAGCTTTTGGCCCGGCAGGTGGTTGAGGGTTTCATTACCGGTTTACACCAAAGCCCTTTCCACGGTTTTTCTGTGGAATTTGCCGAACACCGGCTTTACAACAACGGCGAATCAGTAAAAAATATCGACTGGAAGCTACTTGCCCGTACCGATAAATTGTTTGTAAAACAGTTTGAGGAAGAAACCAACCTGCGCTGTTACCTGTTGCTGGATACCTCATCGTCAATGAATTTCCCGGACAAAGGAATAAATAAACTGCAATTTTCCATTTACGCCGTCGCCTCGCTAATGCACCTGTTTAAAAAGCAGCGCGATGCGTTCGGACTGTGCCTGTTTAGCGATAAGGCTGATTTAATTACCCCGGTAAAATCAACCACATCGCATCTTTTTTACCTGTATGCCGAGTTGGAAAAAGCATACAATCATCCTAAAATTAATACAGCTACCAACATTACGCAGGTATTGCACCAGGTTGCGGGCCAAATTCACCAGCGCTCCATGATAATCCTGTTTAGCGACATGCTGGAGAACAGCCTGAACCCCGAAAAAATGCAGGCCCTATTTGCCGCTATACAACATTTAAAATATAACAAGCACGAGGTTATTATTTTTAATGTGAGCGACAAACACAAAGAGGTGGACTTTAATTTTGCCAACCGCCCCCACCAGTTTGTGGATATTGAAAGCGGTGAACAGGTACGTGTGCATCCCGGTAAAATTCGCGATGCCTATGTATCGTCGTTAACACACTACCGCCACCAGCTTGAGCTGAAATGCGCCCAGTATCATATTGATATTATTGATGCGTATATTGAAGACGGTTACAGCAATGTGCTTAAATCGTACCTCATCAAACGCAATAAGATGATATAAAAAAAGCTGTCCTTTTTAAAAGAACAGCTTTATTAGGGGTAACAAGGAACTAAAACTCTATGGGCTCAAAGTAACGGAGCTATTATGAAGATTTAGTGAAGTTGTTTAATTAAATATAAGTTTTATTGCGGTACCGCTGCCATTGGCCGAATTTACCTGGATTTTAATATCATGAAACGCGGTTATACTCTTTACAATAGCAAGCCCAAGTCCATAACTCTCCTTTTCGTCGGTATCTAGTTTTTCAAAACGGTTAAAGGCTCTTTCAATCTGTTGCTCGGTCATTCCGGTGCCTGTGTCGGCAATTTCCAGGATGTATCCATCCTGGGTTAAATAGTCGGTCACTGTAATGCCGCCCTGCTCCTTATTGTATTTAATTGAATTGTTGATGATATTAAAAAGCACTGTATGCATTAAACTATGATTCCCTTTTATTTTACGGGTATACTTAATATTATTATTGAAGCTGATTTTCCGGTCCTCAAGCCGGTCCTCAAGCTCCAGGTGTACCTCTTCCACTATGCTGCCGATTTGTATCTCATCGTTTTTATTAAACTGGTTATTTTCAACTTTCGAGATTAAAAGCAAGCTATTTATAATTGACTTTAACCGGTTTAGCGTTTTTAACGATGCAAATATTTTATTCTCGCTGTCCTCCTTTAGTTCCTCATTCAATAACACATTTTCCAGCCTCGAACTGATGATTGATATCGGCGTAAGCAACTCGTGCGATACATTGGCAATAAACTGCTTTTCGAGGATAAACAAATCAGTTATCTTTTTCATCAGCGTGCTGATGCTGTCGTCAAGCAGCTCAAAATCTTGTGTGCTGGTTTTAATTTTGGCATAGTCAAAGTTCATCGGGTCGTTTACCTTAATCAGCTTCCTGTCAATTATCCGGTAAAACGGCGCAAGCAGGTATTTTGTAAAAATCAAGTCGATAACCAGCGTAAGCAGTAAAGCCACAACCAGCATCAGCAACGTAAACTGTTTAATAGTTTGCTTAAGTTGAATTACCGCGTCCATGGTATCCCCTATTTCCAGCAGGTAACTGTGGCCGTCAAAGTTGAACTTGTAAGCAAGTATCAGGTAATTATCGGTGTTTTTTTCAATGGTGCGCGGCTGTGTGCTAAAGCTTTCCTTTGATGTTCTGTTGGGCTGATAAGGTATCGGTTTTAAAAAGATGTATTCTTCTTTTAAAATGTTATAGTTGGTAAAGCTTTGTTGCTGGTTAAGTATCTGGTTAATCTCTTTCGTCGAAAGGTTTTTAATAAACAAATCCTTCTTGTTCTTCAACCTTAATGAAATGTGTGCATAAGTAATTTTCTCCAGCGAAAACAAAATAAGCAGCCCGGTAAATACAATAATAGCCAGCTTTGTGAGGGTGTTATATAAAGCCAGTTTTATTTGTAGTTTCATTTTTTTGTTGAAAGGTTGGAAAGTTGATTACCGCCCTTATTTGCAGCTTCTTTCGGACTTACGGACTTTTCCGACTTTCGGACTAAATATTAACCCTATACCCAATACTCCGCACCGTTTCAAACCAGTCAATCGCCTCAAATTGCGAAAGCTTTTTACGCAGGTTTTTAACGTGCACATCAACAAAATTCGAGTCGGAGTTAATCTCCAGCACATCGCCCCAAACATGCTCTGTTAAATTGGTGCGCGATATTACCCGGTTTTTGTTTAATACAAGATAATTGAATATTTCGTATTCTTTTTTAGTAAGGTTAATCCGTTCGGCATTATAATGTACGGTACGGTTTTGTATGTTAATTCTAAACTCTTTTACAGCAATGTCGTTACTTTCCAGCTTGTGTTTACGCCGGGTAATAGCGTGCATGCGGGCCAAAAGCTCGTTTAACGAAAATGGCTTGGCCAGGTAATCATCGGCACCATGTTCAAGCCCCAGCACCTTATCGTCAACCGCGCCGCGGGCTGTTAAAATAATTACAGCGTCGTCGCGGTCTTTTAGCCCTTTAAACATTTGCAGCAGCTCGAAGCCATCCCCATCAGGCAGGTTAAGGTCCAGTAATATAAAATCATAGTTATTAACAAAAATCTTCTCGCCGGCAGTACTTTTTGAGCGCGCATGCTCAATGGTAAAGCCTTCATGGCTCAAAAATTCATCTATCTCAAGCGCCAGGCCTTTTTCGTCTTCAACTATCAGTACATTCATGGACAGGCAAGATACTAATTTGGTTTTAAAGGTTGTAAGGGTTGAAAGAGTTGCAAATGTTTAACACTTTTGCAACCACTATAACATTTACAACTTCTACAACTTAATTTAATAAATTGCCGCAATCAATTTAACCATATTGCTGTTACTGTATAAATGCTTTTTTTAAAATATGAGACTTTCCATTGAACGCAAGCCAATAAGAATAAACCCCGATCCGAAACGTGTAATTGCCAGGTTTTTTTTCAATGGAAACGACAGGGCCAAAGAAGTAATTCAACGGGTTATGGCCCTTGACGAAGACACCGCTTTTGGTATAGTTTCGCCGTTATTACAGGAATATTCAAAAAGGCATCGTAATATAACGCGGGCGCTAAACCGCCACTGCAGCAAATTAAAGCCGCTTTTTACTGAGCTTGATATAGATTACGATACTTTAACGGTTTACCGCAAACTGCTTATTGGCTCCTATTTTACGCATGAATATTCAATTGAGTCGGCCGCATTTTTTAATCCGTCTATAGTTGAGGACCCCGACCAAACCGAGCTGCAGGAAGGCCAGCGGCGGGTAATCATCAGCTTCAGGGCGGTTGGCGAAGGGCATATTTCGTCAATTACCTTCCGGCGGGCGTTAATCGACCAGGCCAATAATATTTCTGTTTTGCCGGCCGGAAGCTATATCGACGAGGCTGAAATTGTACGAAATGCAGTTTATAACAAGAAATTATTTTTCGAAAAAGCCGCAGTAACCCAAATAGATATCAACGTATTAAACGAGCTTGAGTCAAAACTCGACCATCATTTTGAGTATACCAACCTGCGCCGTATCATCAGCGATTCGCAAAAGTTGCAGGAAAGTGATATGAAAAAGCTGGAATATGATAAGATATTGTGGCTGGCCGACTCGTACTATGAAATTGTTTTTTCCTTGGATACTGATATATCCGACAGGGTAATATTTCCCATATCAGAATATGAACGCAAGGGTATTGAAGATGCTAGATTTGTTCATTTTAAAAACGACGACGACAGCGCAGTTTACTATGCTACTTATACTGCCTACGATGGCTCGTTAATTATGCCCAAACTGCTGCAAACAACCGACTTTTATAACTTTAAAATAATGCCTTTGTATGGCGCGGGGGCGCAAAACAAAAACCTGGCGCTCTTTCCGCGGAAGATTAACGGCAGGTTTGTAATGATATCGAGGATTGACGGGTGCAACAACTACATCATGTACTCCGACAAGATAAACATTTGGGAAAAGCCCATCAAGCTGCAGGAACCTAAGTTTAGCTGGGAATTTATACAGATAGGAAATTGCGGCTCGCCTATTGAAACAAAAAAAGGATGGATAGTAATAACCCACGGCGTAGGCCCCATGCGCAGATATGTGCTTGGTGCCAGCCTGCTTAAGCTTGACGACCCGGAGGTTGAAATTGGCCGCCTTAAAGAACCCCTGCTGATACCCAACAGCGACGAACGCGAGGGATATGTACCAAACGTATTATATTCATGCGGCGCGCTGGTGCATAATGGTAAATTAATAATCCCCTACGGCGTGTCTGATTCATCAACCGCATTTGCCGAAGTAGACCTGAACGAACTGATTGAAAAGCTAATTTCTGACAAAAAAGAAACGGATAAGACTGGAAGGTAACTATCCAGATATTTACAAACATTCACACACAAAATTCTGATTTAATATACATATTTATAAGCTGCGTGGCTTTCTGCCATGCGTTAATTGCCCCTGCTATATTAATTACCTCTTTTATTTAAAATGATTGATTTGGCACACCGCTTGTTATACAACAAAGGGTTGTGTATTAAGTTGATACTATACCATCTGCAAACATTACTATGAAAAATAATTACTAAAGCAATGGACCATTTTAGAGAGATAAAAAATACCCTTAACTGGCACAAGGAAGGGAAATTTGAGGTTGAGCTGATTAACGGCATTATAACCAAACTAAATTTTTGCGAACCCGGCAAAGGGCCCGAAGACACCGGAAAAAGTCTTACATCAACTAACTATAAGTTTTTACAGTCCGTTCACTCATGCCTCGGCGATTTGTTTACGTTTATTGAAGAAGAAAATAAAAGATTGGGCTACAAATACGCCCGCGAAATAGAAGTTCCGGGTTATCACCAGGAAGAGGTGGCAGAAAATAGTTACCAGGCCCCTGCCGAAACCATATTAAGGCCGCTGATAAATTACGATCATCCGCAGGATTTAACAAAAGCTGCAACCGAAAAAATTGAGGCGATACTATCAGACACGTCTGCGGATAACAACGCGAAAAGTGCCTGAAAACGGGCCACGGCGGACTTAAAATCCCTCCAGGTATTATGTAATACAAGGTGTTTACAGGTGTTTACACAATTTTTAAATATTTTCAGTAAAATGCTAATAATAAGAAACTTACGAAAAACAAGGTGTTTACACTTTTTACCACCGACCCATGCGATTCATGGATCTGATTGCCAAAATCAACTTAATATTTTCTTATAAAGTTCAAGGTAATCCCCCGCCATTTTATCGCATGAAAATTGTGATTCAGACCACTCTCTACACGCTAAACGGTTGATATTTTTCACTTCCTCTATCGCGCTCACCGCTTCTTCAATACTATTGACCAAAAAACCTGTCTCTCGATCCTTCACCAGTTCCGGCATCGATCCCCTGTTAAACGCTATTACCGGTGTTCCGCAAAGCATAGCTTCGGCCACACTCATCCCAAATGGTTCATTAAAATTTATAGGGTGCAGCAGCGCATAAGCATTGCGTAGCAATTCATTCCGTTGCGCGGGTTCGGCGTTGCCCAGGTAAACTACGGTTTCGCTAAAATGTGGCTCTACCTTTTCTTTAAAATAGTTTCCATCCTGTACCAGGCCGGCTATGAGCAGTTTCCGTTTGCTTTTTTTGGCGATTTCAATTGCTTCGGCTGTGCCTTTATCATGGTGTATGCGGCCGAAATATAACAGGTATTCTTCGGGCCTATCGTTAAATTCAAATTGCGATGCATTTAACCCGTTATACACTGTTGCAATGTAATCCAGCTCCGGGCTGCGGTCAGAATTGCTGATGGATACATAATGCCCTCTGCTATTATATTTTTTATAAACCGGGATTATTTTTGGCGACGAAAAGCCATGTATGGTAGTAATTACCGGTGCTTTAATCAGCCCGGAATAAGTAAGCGGCAAAAAATCGAAATTGTTGTGGATGATGTCAAATTCACCGGCCCGTTCCATCAAATTACTGATGTGCAAGCACTCCAGTACTTTGGCGTTCTGGGTGCGGTCTTCTTCATACCCGGTTTCACAAACCGAATTTAGATTACCACCGGTAATTGAATCGCCGGTGGCAAACAATGACACATCAACACCAAGTTTAACCAACCCTTCGGCAATGTTCGATCCCACCTGTTCCCAGGGCCCATAATGCCTCGGTGGCGTGCGCCAGGCAACCGGCGCTAAAACAGCTACTTTCATTTAAAATGATAATATAGCGTGCTGCCCAACCCTATTATATTCATACTCCAGCTCAAATGCCTCCAGCACGGTAAGGTGCGAAATCAAATAAGCCAGCGTACTTTCGGCTCCCTGGTTGCGGTTGATGCCCGTTGGCAGCAGCCCATCGCAACAACCTTTTGTTTCATGGTCATAAAGCGGGGCCCGCAGCGTATTTTCGCCAAGAAACCATTTGTAGCATAAAAACATTTTTTCAATATATTGCGGTTTGCGGAAGATAGTATAAGCCTGGAAATGCATCAGCACCATGGCCATAGTTTCTATCGCCTGCTGGTCGTGTACCGGGAACTTGCCGCCTTTATAATACCAGCCATCATTGCCAACCGGGCTTAAATAACCATTTGATAAAGTTAACCCATCCAAAAACGCCATGGTTTTTAATGCGACCTCTTTAACCTTCTCGTTGCCGGTTATCTCGCACGAGTGCAGTAAAGCCAATGGTAAAATGGCATTATCGTAAGTCATTTTCTCTTCAAACCATAGCCAATCTTCGGCCTGGTGTTTTTCGTAGGCATCCATTAGGGGGGTCGTCAGGTTAACCATCTCATTAACCATACCCTCGTCGCCGGGGAATATTTTGAGGTACAAACTGATACCAATAATAGTATTGGCCATTCCCCTCAAATGTTTCAGCGCTTTAAAGTGCGGAAAGGATTTATGAAATATCTCCGTAGCAAACTCGCGATAAGAATTGCTGCCTGAACAACCTATCAAATAGCCTAACGACCAAATAGTACGCCCGAAGGAATCTTCAGATCCAACCTCATCCAAATACCGGCGGTCGAAACTCAGGAAATTCCGGAAGTTACCATCCTCGGTTTGCATGTAGTGGATATAGCTTAAATAAATTGGCAGCAATTCAAACGCTTCCTTGCTTTTACTGCGTTGATAAGCCATTAATGCCATTATTAATGCGCGGGCATTATCGTCCAGGCAGTACCCCTCTTTTAAATTAGGAATGCCATATTTAGCATGCTGCACAATCCCGGTGTCATCCGTTAGCCGCAACACATGCGTAAGGCTGAATTTCGGCATTATCTCGGGGTCGACAATACTATTTTTTAATATCCTGTCGCTAAAATCATGCATCGCGCACGACTCCTGCGCCACGCGGATATATTCGGCGCCAATTACAGGCCAGCGCAGGTGCAAGCCATATTCGTAAGCATTTTCCTTTAGTTCGTTCAACACCCGCTCCTGGTCCAGCAGTTCAATTACGTTTTCGGCAAGCGCGTCTGAATTTTTAAAATCAAACAACCTGCCGCGGTTATTTGCCAAAAGCTCTGTTGCATGCCAATAGGGGGTTGATACCACAGCGGCACCCGCACCTACGGCGTATGACAGTGTTCCGCTGGTTATCTGCGCCTCGTTTAAATAAGGCGTAACATAAATATCGGCGGCCGCTAAATAATCAACCAGTTCCTCTTCGGTTACAAACTTATTAATAAAGCTCAGGTGCTTCGAAACGCCTAACTGGCTGGCCAGGGTTTTTAAATGGTCGCGGTATTCCTCACCCGAATTTTTTATTACGCCCGGGTGTGTATTGCCTAAAACCACATACATTACCTCCGGATGGTTCTCCACTATTTTGGGCAGGGCCCTCACCACTGTTTCCAGGCCCTTATTGCGGCTTATTAACCCAAAAGTGAGCATTACCCTGCGGCCTTTAAACTGGCTTAAACTTTTAACGGGGTTGGGCGATGATGCTTCTACATCGGGCACACCGTGCTCAATTATCTGTATTTTATCAACGGGCACATCGTAAATAGTGGTTAAAAACTCAACCGCCCGCTTGCTCATCACCACTATTTTTGATGATTGCTCGGCTATCTCCCTGATGATGATGCGCTGCACATAACTGGGGTCTTTTAAAATGGTATGAAGTATCGATATCAACGGCTTTTCGAGCCTGTTAAGCAGTGGAAGAATGTATATGCCGCTTTCGCCCCCATAAATCCCAAACTCGTGCTCCATAATGCACACATCGGCGTTGCTGGTGTTGATGTAATTTGCTGCACGTATATAATCCTTCTGGTGGTTCTGACGGATAACATATTTCACTTCCTCGGGATATTCGTATTCCTGCATGTTTTCCGAGTCGTTTAACGCGACCACAAAACCTCCATTGAGCGGGGACTTCCGGTCCGGAAAATTGGCGTTAACAGCGCCCATTAAATTGCAGTTAAACGTCGCTATGCCGCATTCTCGTGGTGGGTAGGTTGATATATATGCTATTTTCATTTATAGTA
>JBDUDE010000649.1:0-2761 GCA_040003105.1 Mucilaginibacter sp.
GCATGGCTACTCCTGCGCTTTGAAAGGTGCGAACCACGCCATCTGCCGAGCGGGTGCCTTCCGGGAAAATCATGGCAGACCACCCTTTGGTCTTCATATCGGTGCCAAATCGTGCCAGCTCCGTCATTGATTGGCGCGGGTCTTTACGGTCGATGTTGGCGGCGCCGCCGTGGCGCAGGTTGTAGGATATGGATGGGATGCCTTTAGCCAGTTCAATTTTCGAGATAAATTTTGCGTGATACTTACGCAGGAACCATATCATGGCCGGAATATCGTACAAGCTTTGGTGATTGGCAACAAATATCATCGGTCGTCCTTCTGGAAGTCTCTGCGTGTTAGAATAGCTGGCGGTATTGCCCAAAGCATAATAAGTGCTCACCAAAAAAAAGTTCAGCACATCAACAGAAAGCTTGTGCGCTTTATAGCCAAACCAGTTAAAACATATCCATTGTATGGGATGGAAAATGCACAACACCAGCCCAAAAAAAATGTAATGGATGGGAGTTAAAATAATGCCGAAAAGTCTTCTCATAAAGTGGAGTAAAGTTATTAAAAAGTCCGAAAGTCAGGAAAGTCAGGAAAGTCCGAAAGATTATTTTTCGCATTAACCCGTTAATTATAATGTTCCGTTCAAAATCATCAATTGTACTTTCAGTACAGCCAATATCGTCATGGCATCGGTTATTTCGCCGTTACAAACCATGATGTATACTTCCGCAAAGGGTAGTTTTTTAACTATCAATTGTTCGGTGTCTTCAGGTTCGGCTTCAAATTGCTGTAGGCCGCGGGCAAGGTAAAGGATACTTAATTCGTCGCTTACAGAGTTGGATAGGTACAGGCGTTGCAACTCCGTCCAGCTATCAGCCTTAAGCCCTGTTTCTTCAAGCAGTTCACGTTTAGCAGATTCCATTGGGTCTGTGCCGACCGGTCCGCCGCCTTCGGGCATTTCCCAACAGTATTGGCCAAGTGCAAAGCGAAACTGGCCAACCAGGTAGGTGTTCATTTCATCATCCAAAGGCAAAACACCTATAGCAGCATTTTTAAAATGGATTTTGCCGTAAATACCCGGATTGCCCGATGGATTGATAACCTGGTACTCGGTTAATTTTATCCAGGGATTATTGTACTCAACTTTTTCGGCGGTTATTTGCCAGGGGTTATCTTCGGGGTGGTGCATGGGTGTAAAGTTTGCGAAATTATGTTAAAACACATAATACGTAAACTTACCTTCCAAACGCCCAAACCAAAAACTTTGGCATCGCCTTAGCCCAGGTTTCGGGGTTGTGGCTGCCGCCAACCATCTCAACGTATTGAATATCTCCCGGGCGGGTAAACCCTTTGTCTTCCAGCTCTTTTATCAGGTCGACGGTATCGTCAATCGAATCAATAATCCCGTTTTTGTTGCGGTCGGTAGTTTCGTCTTTGGTGCCGGTTTGCAGCCAGATTTTTATGTCAGGCTTTACTGCGGTGTTCCGCACAATGCTGTGCATAATACGGTCGCTTTCGGTATAGCCTTTGGTTAAATCTTTGCTTCTCCACCAAAATGAGCCGGAGAAGACACCAACCTTGTCAAACAACTCCGGGCTGTTCCAGGCGATATCCAATGCCGATAATCCGCCTAACGAAAAACCGGCAAAGGCGGTCGAATTAAACGTTTCGATGCCTGTAAGCTTAGTAATTGCAGGCAGCAATTCAGTTTGAATAAACTCGGTATAAAGGGCGGCTTTGGCGCCGCGTTTCTTAAAATCAGGTTTGCCGGCGGTACCGTATTCCTGCAAGCGTTCGGGCCCCGCGTGTATGGCAACTACCAAAACAGGTTTTATCCTGTTAGCGTTTATTAAATCTTCCAGGGCATCCTTTAACTGCAGGCTTTCAATTTCCTGGCCGTCATTCAGCAGCAATAAATTAAGGGGTTCTGTTATTTCGTTATCTTCGGGCATCAACAGGGTGCAGGTAACATCGCGCTTCAGCACGTCCGATTTTAGGGTGATATTATTTTCAGTGATAGCTATCTCCATCTCAAGCCAGCTCGCGTACATCTCTTTGTGTATTAATTAAGGGCGCAAATTTACGGATTTCATTTGATGATTTGAAGATTAGGCGATTTGATGATTTGAAAATGACGGTTTGATTTGAAGATTTGGCAATTTGATGATTTGATGATGCCTAAACGATTGCCTGGATTTACCAATCATGATTTCCTCATTTTCAAATCGCCACATCATCAAATTTTCAAATCTTCCTCATTTTCAAATCAATTTATTTGTAAATCAAATTATTCCCTATCTTACATTCATAAATAAATTAAAACGATTTGATAGAAAAATATCACCGTTGGTATTCCCAAAACCTTGGGCTTGATGTAGAGATGCTGGTTTTTGGCGACCGCGGCTACCCTATCATCCTGTTCCCCACATCGCAGGGCAAGTACCATCAAAATAAAGATGAAGGGCTCATTGAAAGCGTGCGATGGTTTATTGACGAGGGTCTGGTTAAAATTTATTGCCCCGACAGCTTCGATTGGCTTACCTGGTACAACAAGGGCGTGCACCCTCTGGAGCGGGCCAACCGCTATAACTGGTACGATAAAATGTTGAACGAAGAACTGGCGCCCTGGGCAATGCATGAAACCGGCGCAGGCAAAGTGGCGACCGCAGGCTGTAGCTTTGGCGGCTATCATGCAGTTAATTTTGCCTTAAAACATCCCGATAAAGTGGGTAACCTTTTCAGTATGAGCGGTGCGTTTGATGTAAAGCAATTT
>JBDUDE010000647.1:0-2761 GCA_040003105.1 Mucilaginibacter sp.
CCACTACCGAGCCTTGCGGAATATTTACCGCATTCAGCTGGTATTCCGAGCCGCCGGTCGCCGTGTACGTACCTTTTATCAGATACCGGTTTAGCTGCGGGAATAATTGCTGCGCGATGGTTTTGGTAGAGTCATATAACTGCTGGTAAACATAGCGGTTCACCAACCCGGTTTCGCCCGACGCAAACTTTCTCGCCAGGTCTGAGCCGAACGGCTCGAGCTCGGGAAACACAATCCGCCCGTTTTGCGAATCTATGGTAACCCCCTCCAAAAAGTCAAAGTATCCATCAGGTTGCTTACTCTGCTGCTGGTCCAGGTTATCCAGGCCGGTTAGTTGCAGCCAAAGCTTGCTCTTGGTGTTCTGCCCCTCATCCATGATGGTTTTTTCGATACCCGATTCATCTAAACGGGTCACCGTCAGTTTAAAATCCTTAGGGCTAACCTGGAAGGAGTTTAACGAATAAACGTTCTTCATCATCAGCTTCCAGGTAGGCAAGCTGGTTTTAAGCAATTGGTTTTTAAGCAATTTTACATACAGCACCTTTGGGTTAACCGGGTCAACCGGCACATCGCTCGAAAACTCGCCCACCTGGTACTGTACGCCGTTGTAGGTGTATTGGAAAGCAACTGCAAGTACCTCATCGTTATTTAGTGGGTAATTTAACGAGATATATCCCAATTGCGGGTGCAGCGTAAACTCCTTTTCGGTCAGCTTACGGGCGTAGGTAAGCTTGCTGTAGTTGTCAGAACCGCCGGTAGCTTTAAAGTACGAGGCAATTGTGTTTTGCGGGTCGTTCGTCAGGCGACTTGCAGCAGGCAGGTTATCAAGGATTGTGTTCGATTGCTGCGGAAAACCCGGCCCTTTAAAACCGGCAGGCAGGCCTGAATAAGCCGGGCCGCCGTGCACAAGCGAGGTATTATAAGGATTATTTTCGCCCAGGTCCATCAACGCCAGCACATCCCTCGAGTTTGTGGTATTGTTGGTACGGTTGGTTGTCCAAACCTCAATCTTCGTAATGTTTATGTTCGACGAGATAATCGGGATGTTCGACAGCGCCTTGTTATACTGGTTGCGGAAAAACTGCGACAAAAAGTAGTGCCGGTTGGCCTCATAGTCGGCAGGGGTAAACTTAAATTGTCCCTGCTGCGAGCCATTGGTTATGGTAATTGTTTTCGACTGCGACCGCTGCTGCGACATAATAGCGGTAATATCCAACCTGCCGAATTTCAATTTGGTTTTTACGCCAAATAACGCCTGGCTGCCTGTTATCAGCGTGGTGTTCAGCGGCATACTTACGGTACCAGCTTCAATCTTTTGTATAATCTCGTCGGGGCGGCCGGTATAGTCAAGCTTTATCTGGTTCTCAAACTGGAACTGCGCATCCGTATTATAGTTGGTTGTAATTTTTAATTTGTCACCAATACTGCCGGTTACATTCAGTTGTATTTTTTGGTCGAAATTGAAGTTAAACTGGGTACGTTGTTTTGTATTGTACAGCGGGTTGGCGTTTTTATTTATCTGGCCGGCCAATATCGCCTCAGCCGAACCCTGCGGTTTAATATCAATGGTTGAGCCGCCAAAAATCTGGTCGAACGTTTGGCTGCGCACTTTTATTTGCGGGATAAAGCCCGGCTGCTGCGATTGATAGGCATAGCTATCTGATGCTTGCTTAAAATTGGTGCGTATCCCCTCTTTTTGTTTGATACGCAGGTATTCATCAAACGTAAGATAAACCGGCGGGCGGTATAACAAATTGCCCACACGCTCGTACATAATATAGCGATTGGTAATCGGGTCGTATTCAATAGTCCGCACAAGAGTAGGCAAAAAATTTACAGGGTCGTTAAGCAGTATCCCCTGGCGTGCCCGGTAATTTTTCGAGTCGGTAATTTTTGCGGGAATGGTAACCTTGGTCGAATCGCTTTTTGACGGAGTTTGCTGCGCTGCAACACGTCCTACACCGCAAAATGCGGACATAAGCATAAAAACTGCAGTAAATCGCCAGGTATAAGTTCTAGTCAAGGTTTTACCAAATAATACGTAATTATAAACTTTTTAAGGCAGATTTAATAAGCTGTTCAACAGTTAAATCAACATTATTCTTATTAACCTCTTGGTCTACTACTTTCTCGGCTGCATTGCGTGCAAAACCAAGCATAACGAGTGCTGATATGGCTTCTTCCCTCACGGATTTGTTTAGCGGAACAGTGCTTAAAGTATCAGGGCCCTCTTTGCGCAGCTTATCCTGTAATTCTAAAATTACCCGCTGTGCCGATTTTGGGCCGATGCCTTTAATGCGTTGAATTAACGCAACATTACCCGAAATTATTGCGTTCTGTATCTCCTCGGGCGTAATAGATGATAACATCATTCGCCCGGTGTTGGGGCCAACGCCCGATATAGATATCAAATGCAAAAACAGGCGCCGCTCGCCTTCATCAATAAAGCCGTACAACGTGTGTGCATCCTCTTTTACATGCAGCCATGTAAAAAGTTTACAGCGCTCACTGTTGCCCAGCTTTGAGTAAGTGTTCAACGAAATATTAATGTGATAGCCAACTCCTCCCACATCAATCACTACAAAAGCAGCGCTTTTAAAGGCTAATTTACCATCAATATAGGCGTACATAATTTATCATTTCGGGGTTCAAGGTTAAAGGCGAAAGGTAACAGGAATTTTATACTTTCAGAAAAAAAACTTATCCCCAATTCATATGAATTTGTGGAGAGTCGGGAAAGACGGAAAAGTCAGTAAAGTCG
>JBDUDE010000017.1:0-9219 GCA_040003105.1 Mucilaginibacter sp.
ATTTCGCTTATGCATTAATTATTTGCAAAATTTTAGGCGCAACGGCGATAATGCTGCCACAACTCCCCGTCAAATTAAGAGAGTGGGCTTATGCGGGGCTTACATTCAATTTGATATTTGCTGTTATCAGCCACGTTGTAGTAGATAAAAACATCAGCTATATTTTACTGCCAGTCGTGATAGGTGCTATACTCGCCGTATCGTATTTCAATAATCAAAAAATTAACAACAACGGCAAACTTGGACTATAAACTAACTTCCCGTAGGTAAATATTTGAGGGTTTAATATTTCGGGAACCTATTAGCTGCTGTGATCTGCCAAAGTAACCGGCAATAGTCCTGGCTCCCTCGCCTTACGGAAAAGGCGCGACAACGTCGCGCCTTTTCCGTTAATATTTCATCTCATTAAATTGTCATTCCACTTTAATTTTTAAACAGTAAAGGTGCAAGTTCATGCAGGCTGCGTCGCCAGGTCAGGAATTCATGGGCAGTATTCTCAGAAACATATGCAACAGCATTGATGCCGGCCGACTGTAGGGCAGTTACAGCATTCTTAACACCATCGGGCCGTTCACGGCTGCCGCAGCTGATGAAAACAAGTTTGACCTTTGATTTGTCCGGAATTTCGGCGGGTGTATAAGTGCCCCCACTCAAAAGAGCGTAGTAATCAAACACATCGGGTTTATTAAGTGTGATTGCATGGGTTTCCATGCCGCCCATTGAAAGACCCGCCATTGCGCGATGGGCCTTATCTGCATATGTACGGAAATTCGCGTCAACGTAAGGAATTAACTCATCGGTTAATACAGTTTGAAATGCATCTATCTTGAAATTTCTCAGCGCGCCCGGCCCGATTTTAACATCATTGGTCATTCCGTAGGTCATTACAATAATGAAAGGTTTTATCTTCCCCCCGGCTATCAGGTTATCCATAATGAGGTTAGCATGTCCCTGGTTGCTCCAGGCGGTTTCATCCTCGCCCCAGCCATGCTGCAGGTATAACACCGGGTAGCGCTTCGATTTTTCCTTTTCGTAACCCGGGGGCGTATAAACAAAAGCCCGCCGCGAGGTGTTAGTGCTTTTTGACGGGAAAAGTACCTGCTGTACGTTACCGTGAGGTACGTCCCGGAGGGAGTAAAACTCCTGGTCGTGAGCGGGTATTTCAATGCCGCTTTCCCATCGAACAGAACCATAAAAATTCAATGCGCCCGGGTCATTAAATACCCCACCATCAACTGTGAGGTGATAATAATGAAACCCCTCATCCATTGGCCCTTCGGTGGTGCCTGTCCAAAACCCATCATCCTGTTTTTTGAGTTTAGTACCACCTCTTCCCCCTAATCCAAGGCTAACCTTAACACTGTCGGCTTTTGGTGCCTTTACGCGGAACCGTACATAGCCCTGGGAGTTTACCTGGGGATACTCCTGTCCGGGCTGATTGAGGGTAGAGGGTTTGAAGTCCTCAACTACTGCGGTTTGGGTTGTCTGTGCTTTAACAATGCAACTTGCAAGGGTGGCTGCTAAAGCAATAACTAAATGTTTTAAATTCATTTTTTTGATAATTAAGTTTTAGAATTGGTTGTTTTTCGGACGTTGTATAACTGCGATAAAGTATTGTAATTAGCACGCTCAATTTAAAATACGGTTATTGTACGTGTAAGGATATTACCGGACTTAACGTTTCTTTCGTCGGGCTGACAACCGCCCGCGCTAAGCACTATCTTTCCTTTAAATTCTTTGAGTTCCCCATTTTCGGTTACTAATGACAGATCTTGCGGAGACAAGGAGAATTTTACAACACGGTGCTCTCCCGCTTTCAGGAATATCCGGCTGAACCCTTTAAGGGCCTTAAGCGGCATTTTATTGCCACGGGTAACATGGCTAAGATAAATTTGCACTACTTCCTCTCCATCCAGCATCCCGGTATTGGCTACGCTCACACTAACTTCCAACTTTTTTCCCCTGCTGACCATGGTTGGCAGCTTAAGGTGAGCGTATTTAAATGTAGTATAACTTAACCCATACCCAAACCCATACAAAGGCGTTCCCTTAAAATACCGGTAAGTGCGGTTTTTCATTGAGTAATCGGTGAAGTCGGGCAGGTCCTTATCGCTGCTGTAAAAAGTAACGGGTAACCGGCCAGCCGGGTTATAATCTCCAAAGAGCACATCAGCGACGGGGGTTCCTGAGGATTGCCCGCCGTACCATGCATTAACGATAGCCGGGATATGCTGTGCTTCCCACGGAATAGCAAGGGCGCTGCCGGTCATCATCACAAAAACAACCGGCTTGCCTGTTTTTTGAAGCAACTTCATGAGGTCGGTCTGAACAACAGGTAATTGAATAGATGTTCTGTCCCCGCCGGCAAATCCCGGGTAATTAACACGCATTTCTTCGCCCTCTAACTGTGGTGAGATACCACCCACATAGATGATTGCGTCCGCGTCTTTTACCCTCCCGATAAGGGCTGTGAGATCAGCCTTTTTGTAGGTGCCTGCGCTAAGCCTGATATTGGCTTTACCGTCCCCCTGCCAATACTCCAAAGTGAGCTGATAAGATTTTCCGGGTTCGGTGTTAAGCATGTACTGTTGTGCGCCCCAGCGGTTCCTTGTCCAGGCGTTTAATACCTCTTTACCATTTATAAGCAAGCGATAGCCGTCGTCGCCCTCAATTTCGAATGTGGTCCCGGCGCCATTGGTTGCTGTAAAGTTAGTGCTATACCGGGCTGAAAAATCGCGGGCCTTGATAGAACCGGTTACTTCTTCTCCCTCCTGCCACGAATGCGTTAAGTTCTCTTCATACCGGGTCACCGGGATCCCGGTAAGGTCTCGGTGATCAAAATATTCAGCCTTAAATCCCCTATGTCCATCAACCTGGTATTGGGCGCCCAGGTCTTCATAAGCCAGCAGGGTATCGTTCGTGAAATTGATGGCCTTTTCATAGGTGACTTCCGCATCGGGAAGCTTTTCTTTGATACCCTGGTAAACCGTTTTGACGGATGATGGCGTGCCGTTATAATTACCCAGAACGGCTATCGGATTATCCGCATTCGGACCGATCACTACAATTTTTTTAACCGATTTGTTGAGCGGCAACGTGTGATCAAAATTTTTTAGTAACACTATTGATTGCCTGGCCATTTTAAGCGCATGCATTTTATGCGGTTCGCTTTCTAAAACGGAAGGTGGGGTTTGCGCATATTTAACCAGCTCCGGCGGGTCGAACATACCGAGCCTGAAGCGGGTCATAAACAGGCGCTTTACCGAAATGTCTATTTGTTGCGCAGCAATTTTACCGTCTTTTACAGCTTTAACAAGCGATTTAAATGCATCGGTACCACATTCCACATCTGTACCATGCAAAACAGCATCAGCAGATGCTTCCTCCGCATTCGCGTGCGTTTTGTGGTTTTTAAAAAAGTCATCGATACCCCAGCAGTCGGAAGTTACATAACCCGAAAAATTCCATTGACGACGCAGAATATTAACCATCAATAAATCGCTTCCGCAACAGGGCTGCGACTGGAAAGCGTTGTAAGCACACATTACCCCGGCAACTTTGGTGTCGACAACCAATTTTTTAAAGGCGGGCAGGTAGGTATCCCAAAGGTCATAATTGCTGACATCGGCGTTAAACACATGGCGGGAAGGCTCGGGGCCGCTGTGTACGGCGTAATGCTTGGCACAGGCCGCAGCCTTTAAATATTTGGGGTCGTCGCCTTGCAGGCCTTTAACGAAAGCACTGCCCATTGACGCTGTTAAAAATGGGTCTTCGCCATAAGTTTCCTGTCCGCGGCCCCAGCGGGGATCCCGGAATATGTTGATATTGGGTGTCCAGTAAGTTAAGCCCATGTACCGCTCACCAGCCCGGCCCATTTCAAGGGCTTTATTATGTACGGCCCGGCCTTCCAATGCGGCGTAATCAGCCATTTGATACAACGAGCCTGTATCAAAAGTAGCGGCCATCGCTATTGCCTGCGGGAAAACGGTGACCTTAAAAGGTGTTCTGGCTACGCCGTGCAATACTTCGTTCCACCAGTCATAGGCAGGCACGTGCAGCCGGGGTATGGCCGGCGAAGAGTTGAGCATCTGGCTTACCTTTTCCTCGAGCGTCATCCGGCTGACCAGGTCATTTACACGCGCGGTAAAATCCAGTTTGTAGTTTTCGTAGGGATATTTTTTTTCCTGGGCCGGTGAGCCGACCGGAATTAACAGGAGCAACAAAAAACCTGTCTTCAAAATGTTTTTCATATAGGGCAACGTAATGTTATAGGTATTTGCCACCCACTTTGTAAGGGTTCGTGGTTAATGCCGGCGCCGATGCAAACTCATCGCCATAAAATTTTATACCGGTTATAATTGATGGATGCAAATAAGATGTTTTCCGGGTACGCATCTACCAAAAACCTACAACGGTGATTTTTGTACAAACAGGTGGGAAGCTACTTTTTTTTGCAGGCGGAATATGCTAAATTTTGATCAGTTTACCCTGGTAAACAATTTTCCCCTGCAACGTTATTACATAAACATAAACCCCGGGATTAAGGTTCAGCCGGAAAGTAGTATGCAAATCATTAATCGCTTTATCAAGGTTTAATCTTCCGCCGGCATCATATAGCTTAAACTCGTAGTTATTGATATCGCCGCTCAATATATTTACCTGGGTGCTCACCGGGTTGGGGTACACGGTAAATTGATTGCTTTGTAAAAATGTGGCATCGGCAAGGTCGGAGTAAATGATTTTACCATCTTCGGTAATTAGCTTTGCCCGGTAATACTGAATACCTTTTTTAGGATTGGCATCTATAAACTGATAGGCTAATGCCGAACCCACTGTGATTGTACCCAGTGTTGCATAAGTGTTATTGCCGGTCAGTTTTTCCCAGGTAATGGATTTGAGGTTTACCACGCTGCCTATCTGCAAGTCGAGCGCTATGGTATTGTTTACTACATTGGCTAATAGCGTCCGGATATAACAACCTACACCCTGGGTTGCGGCATCAATTGTAAGGCTTTTTATTCCTTCAAAACCATCGCCCTGTGCGCTCACCGCAAAATAAGATGATGCCTGCTGTTGTGCAGGTATGATAATGGCAGTATCAGTTACTGTGGTAAATGGTTGCAGTAGATTATCTTTAATGGCGTGAACAACATAGCCCTTACTGCCCGGCTGTGCTTTCCAGTGAAGTAAAGTACCATCGGTACAGTTATACCCTACCTGCAGGTTTAAAGGTTTTGAAATAACAAACTCTTTGCTGGTAAATACCTGCCCGTTAATATCCATTTTAAGCATAGCCATTGTAAAGGCATCGGGGGCAGTCCAGTCGTAGTATTTATCCTTCAGCATGATGTTGCTAATAGCTTTCCAGGTGGCCCCGTGGTCGTAACTTACGCTCATCTTGCCTGATGTAACGTCGAATGAGTTTTGCCAGCGCAGGTAATTCTCTTCAGTCGCAAAAAGCTGGTCGCGGCCTGCCGGATAGGTCCATTCAAAGGCGTTTGCCCTTACCGCCTGGTGCGCAACATAAAAGGTTTGGGAGCCGGGTGCTACTTTTGCACCCTTTACATGTATGATATAATTACCGGCAGCGGGGTTTTGTAAAGTCACCTGCTCTGAATTGTTCAGCGTGTCCCTTTGGCGTACAGCTGGTTTCGTTAATGAATCAACTGATGGGTACGAACTCAGCGTCCATGGCAGCAGGTTTTGGCCATTGGGGTTGGTTATCGACAGATCAAGATCATTGACCAGCGCTGTAGGCGCATTGAGTACGGCCGGCGGATCATTCCAGGCTAGTGACACTTTAAGTTCGCCGGTGCCTGCCGGAACGTTTATGGTATAGTCGGCCTGTTGGCCGCCGCTTACCGAGCCTTTTTTAAAACGGCGCTCGCTA
This sequence comes from Mucilaginibacter sp., assembly GCA_040003105.1. GTDB lineage: Bacteria > Bacteroidota > Bacteroidia > Sphingobacteriales > Sphingobacteriaceae > Mucilaginibacter. Next base: position 5,891 of record JBDUDE010000017.1, read on the forward strand.
ACGGTGCGTAAAGCTTCCAGGGCGTTTAGCTGCCCGTAGCCAGTTTTATGGTCTACAGCCGGCAAGCCTATATCATCTGCCGAATTAATGAGCACACTTTTGATCAGCGCAGCCGATGGTAAATGCCCGGTTTGCATTTTATAGGCCTGCTGTAACAGCACCACCGTCGCCGAAACTAAGGCCGCTGCTCCCGATGTGCCGTCGTCGCCGTTAGCTACCAGTTCGGGCTTAATACGGCCATCATAGGCAGGTCCGGCGGAACTCAGGTCTTCCGGCACACCCGTCCGGTCGGTACCACCAACAACCAGCACATTTTTTGCTTGTTTAAATGTGCCTGATAGGTTGGCCACCCCCGAAATACCGTTGTATAGCCCTGTTGCCGGCGCCATTGTGCCGATATTTCCTGACGAAAATACATGGATAATCGAGTCAGTCTCCATCACTTGCTGGTCGTAGGCCACAGCTTCGGCACCATAATAATTCTCGATGCCGGTGCCGTAAGAGTGGTTTTGTACGCCAATATCAAATACTTTAAAAATGGCGGTGCTATCGGGCATCAGGCGCGCAAAGTCTGACGAAGTGAGCCTTACTTTGGGTGCTGCTCCAAGTCCCCTGATAAACGAATTGCCGTTGCCCCCAATTAAAGTAGCCATAATAGTGGCATGCCCCGAGGTAATATCAGCAGCCTTGAACGAGTTGAATGAGCGGCCAAGCAAATCAAGGTCATTATCATAACGTTGTTCTTTAATGCCAATGTTTATACCAAGCCCGTTAATGGCCGGATAATTATCAGCAATAGGCGAGATTTGGTTTATACCCAGGTCAATATCATTGATCACCAGCTCTGTGTGGGCTTTCCGGGTAACATTTGCGAAAATAATAGATGGCTCCTGTAACAGATCAGGCAGACGTTGCAGCCTTATGTTAACTGTGACAGTATTTGCGGTTCGGGCGGTTATCTCACCGTATTTTTTGATAGCTGTTATTGCCGAATCGCCGGGGGAGGTAACTGATAAGTCGACAGATTGCTTACCTGAAGGATGTTTTTGTAAAAGCAGCAATAAATTATCGGTGGCCTTCCATAACGCGCCAACTGGGGTGGCTTCCTGTATATTTTTATCGCCTGATAAATCAGCGGCTGACGCTGCTACATAAAAGTTATAGGATACCCGTTTTACCAGGCGGAGCTTTTTAGTATCAGCCTTAACCGGTTCTTTAAATTTAACCAGGTAATAGTTAATAGCATTTGTGTTTAATAACCTGGCAGCAGGCGCACTTTTATAAAGCCCGGCAATAGCTTTATCAGTCATTGGCTTTTGTGCCAGTGCTAGTTTAAAGCATAAAAATACCAGTGCAAAACAAAGTGATTTTTTAACCATACTGTATATGAAACTAAAGGGGAGTTGTGCTCCCCTTTAGTTAGTAAAACTACTTTGTTGAACAATAAGAAGCAATACGATAAAGCGTCTAGTACAAATAATTTAATGCTATTGCATCATTCGAGTTAAATGTACGATCTGTTCCGCTTGAGCAGGCCAGCATCCATGATCCGGCATCAGCTTTGGTAGGGGTGCCCGGAATATTAATTGCTCCGATTCCGGCGCTGCCCTCATTTGATCTTCTGCCGCCGCAGCTAAATGCGCGGTTCATATAATCTGTGTGACGGAAACCTATACAATGCCCCATTTCATGCTGTAAAACAGAGGTAAGATAATTAACATCCGGATTGGTGCCGTATGCCTGGGCATTGGTATTCATTTGAATCTGGTTGTAAGGATCTCCAGCCGATGTCGGGAATCCCGATGAACCTAAGGTAATGTAGCCACCGCTTGGACCTTCGTTAAAACCAATGATCTGGATGTCACCACCGCTGCTTACCACCTGGAACTTAAGGGTAAGGTTTAACGCGTTGTAGCGTGCTACAGCGTTAGACGTAGCTGTAGCGTAAACTGTAGGCAAATTTGAAATGGATACAGTAACGGTCCTGGGAAGACTTTTCACCAGGTTGGTCGTCCGGTACTGTTCTACTTCAGCAATTCTTAGCGTTGGGCTGTTGCTGGCTTCCGAAAGGTTCGCCGGGGTTAACATGATATCGCCTTCTACCAGGTAATTATCACCTACTTTGCGGACATCGTCTGTACTAAAACCAAGATCAGCGATCTTTTGGCTAACGGCAGCTGAGACTTCGGTAGCACTAACCTTTTTTTCGACGCCTGAATTATTTTTAGTACAAGCCGGTAGCAATGAAGCTGCACATACCATGCATACCCCAATTTTTAATAATAGTTGTTTTTTCATTTGTTGGTACTGTAATTTGTTAATAGTTAAATAATACTAAACAATCTCAGCTGGCCAGCCTGTTGTTCTTACGATAAATATATTAAATCGCATCAACATTAATTTAATATTTAATAAATATTTTAATCATAGATACAATTGTGTTGCTCGTAGGATAAAAAAAACTCCCAAAACGTGTAGTAATTACACATGTAATACCACTCAATAAATAAGTTCAAACATTTGGTTTAGTTAAATTAAACTGCATTTTTTTTAGTATTTCCCCCCGGCTTGCAATAAATATCCCAAAAAAACGTCATAAACTAACCCTCGAAAAATGTTGAAAAAAAAATCAACAAATCTTGCATTTTTTTAATTTTTCGCCCGCGAACAGCCTGGTTTTGAGTGCCAAATCCTCAATAAATTATCTGATCTGAGGGCCAAATCTGCCTGATAAACGCCTGCGACTATAAATTTTATCAAAAAAAACGCGCATATGGCTTAACAATTTCAGGCTAAACAGGCTGTGCCCGGTTAACTTTAATGCGATTAGTGAAAATTATTCTGAACTAAACCTTTATTCTCATATCAAATTAAATCTCGTATTTTAGATAGCCTGATTTTTCCGTCCCCCCGGTAAAATTCCCGAAGGCATTACCAATTTATTAAACCTGATAATTACAAAAAAACAATGGAACAACAACCTAACCAGCCATCCCCCGAAAACATTATGAAAATTGGCACCGGCTTTTGGGCCTCAAAAATTCTTTTGACCGCCGTGGATTTTCAATTATTTACCATGCTTGCCGAAAAGAGAACTATGCAAGCCAAAGACATTAAAGAGATTTTGGCCCTTAAATGTACCGACAGGAATGTTTACGATTTTTTAGATGCCTTAACTGTGTTTGGCTTTTTGCAACGTGAAGGTATTTTGGAAACAGCTGTTTATTCGAATACGGCGGACACAGATACATTTTTAGATAAAAACAAGCCATCATATATTGGCGGTATCCTTGAAATGATGAACAATCGTTTATATGGATTTTGGGGTA
>JBDUDE010000603.1:0-9209 GCA_040003105.1 Mucilaginibacter sp.
AGCCCGTACAAATCTTTACCGGCCAACTGGAGTCGATATTTAAAATAAGCGGGGAATTATTGGAGAGGCGAAAGCAAAAAGATTTTTTCTGGAATTTTTATGTCGACTATTATTATAAGCTGGCCCTAAGTGACAACATGGAAGCCTTTGGCCGCATTGTGAGCATGAGCGCCTACCCAGACGAAAACATTAAATGGATTAATGAGCATGTCGACAAACTAAAAGCGTTAAAAGATTGGATGTCTGCTACTCCGCGGGGCTTTTAATCCACCGGGCTTTGTTTTATCGCCGGTCAATCGCGATATTTTTTTGAATTGACGTTTACAATCCGGTTATTTATCAAAAACCTATTCGACCGTGAGCAATATAAAAATACTGAATACCGAAATCCTTTCAAACAACTGGTACACGCTTAAAAAAGTAACCTACGAAATCCTGCAAAACGGTGAAGTTTTGGTGCAAAACCGCGAGGCTTACGACAGGGGGAACGGCGCTACTATCCTGCTTTATAATAAAGAGAAACAGACGGTGATATTAACCCGGCAGTTCCGGATGCCTACCTTTATAAATGGCAACCCGTCTGGTTATTTAATTGAGGCATGTGCGGGGCTATTAGAGAGTGACAATGCCGAGGATTGCATAAGGCGCGAAACCGAGGAAGAAACCGGGTTTAAAATAACCCATGTCGAAAAAATATTTGAGGCTTACATGTCGCCGGGCTCGGTAACCGAGATATTGTATTTTTTTGTGGCCAAATACACCAAAGAAATGAAAGTTACCGAAGGCGGCGGGCTCGAAGAAGAAAGTGAAAACATCGAAGTGCTTGAGCTGCCATTTACCGGGGCGCTGGGCATGATTAAAACCGGCGAAATAATGGACGCCAAAACCATTATGCTGCTGCAATACGCCGCCCTGCATAACCTGCTGAGTTAATTTGCTGCTACCTTACCAATAAATATGGTTGCCGGGTTATTTTTGTCGAATGAGCGGGTAGCGGTTACCTTTAGCACACTTTCGCCTGCTGCTAATGCTTTAAATTCCCAGGTATCGGTGCCGGCGTTGCCCACGGGAGCATTTGTGCCGGGGTTAGTATGTGTGTGGCTAACCAGGCTTAAAACTAACGGATTAAATTGAGGCGTATCAAAATCATACCCACCATCGCCAGGGTTGCCGAGGGTTAATTGCAGTGATTGCCCCGTGGCGACAGAAATGGTTTGGCCGTTTTTGGTATAGTCGACCTGCACTATTGCTTTCGGCGAAACGCCATTTTTTTTGCAGGAGGAAATAGATGTAAGCGACAATGCGGCTATTGATAGAACAACGAGTAATTTAACTTTCATGTGACGGGTTAGTAGTTTGTATATCATTACGCAATATAAGGCTTGAACGCTACAGCGGCAAGTAATTTAGTCTTGACTCTTAAGTCCTATGTAAAAGATGCTCTGTGCCGATTTTTGGCTTAAAACTAACTGGCAACCCGTCGTGTGCCCTGGTACAACGAGTGCAGGTTAAGCAATGTTTCCAGCTTTACCGGTTTGCTGATATTTGCTTTTACAAAAGCATATTTATCCACCAGCAACTGGTCTTTCGGGTCAATTGATGAGGAAATGATATAAATATCTATTGTTTTTTTTATCTGCTTATAAATCCGCTCAAAGCAGTCAAGAAAGTCCCAGCCGCTAAAACCCGGCATGTTGAGGTCTAAGAAAACAACATCGGGCAAAATGTCCGGCGATGAATAAAAACTTTCAATAAGGTTCATACTTAAACGGGCATCCTGGCTATGTGAGGCATCGGGAAACAGGTGAAATTTATCCAGCATCTTCTGCATAATTAAATGCTCGATGGGATTATCGTCTATCATTAATAAATTAATCATATCATTAATATTTGGTGTGACGTAGAGGGATAGTGATAATGCAAAAGGCATTCCAATAAGACGCTGGAAACCAATAAATTAGAAGTTGGCCATATGGAAATTAGTTTGAAGTATAAATATTTGCCATGTAGTTAAAAGCCGGGCAATTTACCAAATGTATCTGTAGGTGATAAGTGAGTGTAATCTAGTACAACTTTGGGCAAATGAGGACGGAATTGTTTTATGCCGGAAATCATCAATTCTTACAACACCAGTTTATAGTCAAAACCTCAAAACCCGTTTTTTTAACTTAAGGTTAGCAAAAATTACTTTTAACTGATTCCCGGTGCAAACCTTAAACATTCACCGTTGTGTTTTCGTATAACATCTGCAAACAGCTTTCTGTTAAATGAGGTTCGGAAATTACGTATTAATATTTCTTTTTTGCCTGCAGTCATTTGTGTCGTGTTCCCAGGAAATAGCATTGAATGTTACCGGGTTAAACAGTACAAATGGGCTATCGCAAAATTCCATAATGTGTGTAACTAAAGACCGGTATGGTTTTATGTGGTTCGGGACGCAGGATGGTTTAAATAAATACGACGGTTTTAAATTTGTTGTTTACAAACACCTGGGGAATAACCCAAAAACGCTCCCGGCAAATAATGTAAACTCCGTTTGCGAAGATTCAGAAGGCAACATTTGGGCAGGCACCCGGCTTGGGGGGCTAAGCAGGTATAACCGCGCCAGCGATTCTTTTCTTACATTTCAGCACGATAGTTTAAATTCACGTTCAATAAGCGATAACAATATAACTTTTATTTACTGTGACCGTGAAAAAAACTTGTGGATAGGTACAGACAACGGGCTGAATTTATACGATAAAAAAACAGGGGCATTCAAGCGTTTTTTCAATAGCGCCAGCGATCCGGCCTCACTAAGTGATTCGTACGTTTTTTCAATTTTTGAGGATAATACCAAACATTTATGGGTTGGAACGGCCAAAGGTTTAAACCTGCTTAACAGGGCTACCTTGAAATGCCGGCGTTTTGTCGACAAAACAGGCAGTGGGTTGGCCAATTATATTAATGCCATTGTAAGCGACGAAAATAATAACACCTGGATTGGTACTAACAGGGGATTGGCACTGCTTGATACAACAAATCACAAATTTTTGTATTATGCTATAAATCCTGATAAAAATTCGGCAGGGGGGGCAAATCCTATTTACTCGCTGACAAGGACGGCCAGGAATAAATTTTGGATAGGCTCAAATACCACACTGCAATTATTTGATGCAACCAGCCGAAAGATAATCCCTATAACCGACAAGTACAACGGAAGTAACACTTTGCCCAACGACGGCATTTATACCGTTTATGAAGATAACGCAGGTATTCTTTGGATCGGAACATCCAGCCAGGGCCTGTTGAAATACGATAAAAACTTATCAATTTTTCCGGTTTACCAGGCATCATTAACCAATGGCCCTTCGGCAAAAAATATTGTAAGGGGCATTACCGAAGACAAGAAAGGAAACCTTTACCTGGCCACTGATATCGGCCTGGAATATTTTAACCGTCCCGATGGTCGTTCGATATACTATCAACACAATGCAAAAAACAAAAACACTTTAGTAAGCAACTACACATCGTGCGTACTCATTAACAAAAAGAACGATGCTGTTTGGGTGGGCACATATTCGGGCGGTGTAGATTGTTTCAACCCGAATACGGGTAAATTCAAACATTATATAAAAGGAAACGGCCCGACAGACATTGCCTCAAACGCCATCTATGCTTTGCTGGAGGATCATAATGGCCATATATGGATCGGATCGGAAGATGGCGGGCTAAGTGAATACAACCCCGGTACCAATTCGTTCACCCGGTATCTGAATGACAAAAAAACAAGCAACAGTTTAGCCGACAATACCATTGAAGCCCTTTACGAAGCCAAAGCTGGTAATATTTGGGCCGGGGGATACTCGAACGGCGTTACGGTGTTTAACCCGGCTACGCATCAATTCACCCGGATTAATATCCATAACAGCCGGTTAGGCAGTAACGTTATCAGCACGTTTTATGAGGACGGAAAAGGCAATATGTGGATAGGTACCATGGAGGGCGGACTCAACTGCTACAATATTAAAACACATAGTTTTAAAATATATAACGAAACCACCGGATTGATAAACAATACTGTTAATTACGTTACAGGCGACAGCCTTGGCTACCTTTGGTTGACTACATTGCAGGGAGTAACCCGCTTTAACCCAGCCAGCGGAGAATATAAGAATTTTGGCTCCTATAACGGTTTAAAAAGCAAAGAATTTAACCTAGGCGCGGGTGCAAAATTAAAAAGCGGTGAGGTTGCTTTCGGAAGTATCAATGGGTTCACCGTTATTAACCCTTATAACCTATTCAGCAACAAAAACAAGCCACGGGTTGCCATTACAGGTTTTGAATTGTTTAACAAAGCGGTAAAATTTGACACCCCTAATTCGCCGCTTAAGCAAAGCATTTTAACTACAGAAAAAATCACGCTTAATTATTCGCAATCGGTTTTTACACTGGAGTTTGCGGCGCTTGATTATACCATACCTGAAAACAACACCTATGCGTACAAATTGGAGAACTTTGACACTGAATGGCAGTTTGTAGGTAACCAGCGCAAGGCCACTTATACCAATCTCGACCCCGGCAAATATGTTTTTAAAGTTAAGGCGGCAAATAATGATGGCGTATGGAGCGAAAGCCCTGCTACCCTTTACATTACAATTAAAGCACCTTTTTGGATGACGTGGTGGTTTAAGATAGGAGCAACATTGTTTTTTATACTTTGGTTTTACCTGTTTTATTTAATAAGGGTAAGGTTTGTAAAAAAACAAAAAGCGGAGTTAGAAATACAGGTGAAGGCCCGCACAAAGGAGATTGAAATGCAGGCTTTCAATTTGACGGTTTTAAATGATGAGCTGCAATCGCAAAAGGAAGAAATGGAAACACAGTCTGAGGAATTGCAGTTACAATCAGAAGAACTTTTAGAGCAGCAGGACGAGCTGCAGGAAAAATCTAAATCGCTCGAAATATTAAACCATGAACTGACTATTCAAAGAGCTCAGGAAGCACAGGCCCGCATTATGGCTGAAAAGGCCCGTCTGGAAGCCGATAAAGCGAACCTGGCCAAAAGCACCTTCCTGGCAACCATGAGCCACGAAATACGGACGCCGATGAATGGTGTTTTGGGAATGGCGTCTTTGTTATCAGAAACCAACCTTGACAGCGAACAGCGGGAATATACTGATGCGATTGTAAATAGCGGCGAAACACTGCTGATAGTAATTAATGATATCCTCGATTTCTCCAAAATTGAATCGGGCAACCTGGAATTGGACCCGCACGACTTTAACCTGCGTAAATGCATTGAAGACGTATTGGAATTGTTTGCCTCAAAGACGGCCGATATTGGCATTGATTTGGTTTACCAATTGGATGATGCTATACCCGCGTTTATTAATGCCGATGGGTTGCGCCTGCGGCAGGTGTTAACAAACTTAATTGGCAATGCGATAAAATTTACCCACAAAGGCGAAGTTTTCCTGGCGGTTACCGCTACTAAGTTAAACGATGATGAGTTTTTTTTGAATTTTGAAATACGCGATACCGGCATAGGCATACCCCAACAGCACATGGGTAAATTGTTCCAGTCTTTTAACCAGGTAGACTCGTCTGTATCAAGAAAATATGGTGGCACAGGTTTAGGTTTGGTTATTTGCGAAAGGCTGGTAAATTTAATGGGCGGAACCATTAAAGCTGAAAGCGAGTATGGAGTGGGCAGTAAATTCACCTTCTGTATTGGCGCCAAAAAGGGCAGGGATACCACGCTGAAACAGCATTATGAAGCCAATATTTGCGATGGAAAAAAAATGTTGGTGGTAGATGACAACGACACCAACTTGCGAATTATTAAAACACAGCTAAAAAAATGGAAAATAGTTGTAACAGCCGTTAGTTCGGGCAAAGCGGCTCTTGAAGTATTATCGGTACAAAAAGATTTTGCCCTGGTGATAACAGACATGCAGATGCCTGACATGGACGGCGTGACATTAGCAACGCAGATAAAAATCAGCCAGCCCGACATGCCCGTGGTGTTATTAAGCTCGATTGGTAACGAATCACGGAAGACACACGGCTACCTTTTTACTTCTGTTTTAACAAAACCCGTAAAACATCAGCAGTTATTTGAGGTAATTGCTATGGATGTAAAAAAACCGTCTTTCGCAAAAACTGACAATAAAAAAGCGCTGCTATCTGAAGATTTTGCGTTGAAATATCCTTTTAACATGCTTGTTGCCGAGGATAATTTAATGAACCAAAAGTTGATCACCAGGATACTTAACAAGCTTGGCTACGAGCCCGACCTCGCTAACGACGGCCAGGAGGCACTGGATTTAATAGGAAATAAAACTTACGACCTTATTTTAATGGACATGCAAATGCCCAATATTGACGGGCTGGAAGCAACGCGGATTATCAGGAAAAAATACGGGACGAGGCCGTTGATTGCTGCAATGACCGCAAATGCAATGAGTGAAGACAGGGACGAATGTATTAAGGCGGGTATGAATGAATATATCTCAAAACCGGTAAATATCGAAACCTTAATGAATAAGCTTATCGACCTCAATAAAGTTATTGTGGATGACGACTCCGTGGCTCGGTTTGAAAAGTAAATTATAGGAGCCTGTTTAACTATAGGGAAGTGTATTATTTTCAACGGATTTGGATTGTACGGTTGTAAAATCCTTGAAAAACAACTCATAAGTAATAATCAACCATGCCGCTATGCACGGCCATGCCTTCAGGCCGTATTGGCCGATAATGTCGTGCCGTATCTGTCGGGGCATAGCATCGCTTAGGCCCAAACCTGTTACCACCAGCAATAGCACTATTAAAATAATGTTGGTTTTGGTAAATGGCAGTTCCTGTGCCATCATCCATAAAAATATACCCGCAACTGCTATAATATAGGTGGGGCTTTCGGCGCCTGTACTAAACAAAACCAGCATAATTAAAGCGGTAGCCAATATTTGCAGCCTGAATTGGTACGATTTGAATTGACGGAACCGGAACAGGGGAATGACGAACGTAACAGCCCCGAAAATTAAAAAAGGTAAATCTGGAACCTTCGCGTTTTGCGTAAAATCGCGTACAATTCCCATTATACAAATATCCTGCGACCGCTGGCTGAGCCTGTGATTAACCGTATTTTTATAGCTAAGGGCATCAAACCATTGATGATATGACGATATAACAAATGATTTGTCCGAAAACAGCACCGGCAAAACCAGCAGCACGGCAAACCAAACCGCTGTGCTGATAATAAACTTAGGCTTGTTTTTGGAGAAAAGGAAGAATGTGAGCCCAACAATCGGGTACAGTTTCATTAAAGCGCCAAGCACAATTAAAAAAGTGGCCCATTCATCTTTCCCTTTTTCGACCAGTAAAAAACTGATGATAATAAAGGCAGCGATGGTAGCATTAAATTGCAATGAATATTCGCAGTTGGCAAAATCAATGGCGCAAAGTAACAATAGCAGCGTTTTACGTTTAGTGGTTAATGGCAGCATATGTACCGCGACTAAAAATGCAATAGCTCCGCTTGTGGCCCACAACAGCTCGCCCCAGTAAATCGAAAACACGGCAAATGGCGCCATAAACAGCCCGAATATTGGCCCGTAGTAGTAAAAGTCATCATATGCCGCCGGGTAAGCAGCGTACATATTTAGCCGGCCGGTAAGATGGTAAAAAGCCTCACGAAAAATCAGGTAATTATTGTCGCGGTGCCTGGCAAAATTAAGCTGCCAGCAAAAAATGGCTATTAAAATATATAATATCCATGTCCATTGATAACCGGTTAGCCAGGGGAATTTTTTCTTCATGACGGACTGTAGCGCTGCAGTGGCAATATTAGCAAATTCCCGGTACTATTTTCCGGTTATCAATAGCTCTACCCGCCTGTTTAAATATTTGTCGTGGTCAGTACGCTCGGGGAAAACTTTAGGTTTGGTGCTTGCCAGGCCTTTATAGGTCATTCGTTTGGCGTTAAGGCCGTTTTTAATAAAATAGTCGTATATAAATTTGGCCCGGTTTACCGACAATTTATAATCCCTGGAATCAATATCCATTCCATCCGGCCCGTTGTCGCAACATATGTGCCCCTGTATTTCAAATCTGATGTTGTCGTGCTGTTTTAAGTAGCTGAGCAAAATTTTTAAATTGGCTTCACATTCCGGGTTCAAAAAATGCCTGGCGGATTGAAAAGTTAATTCTTCCAAAGCCAGGCTGCCGCCAACTTCAATATTTGTTAAAGTGGCTATTTTGTCGGTAAACTGAGGCGCAGGCAATTGCGGCTGATTAACCATTTTGGAATGATCGACCTTATTAATTACGATGTCGACACGCCGGTTAAACGGATCGCCGGAAGGGCCTTTTTTTACCGTGCTCATTTCCGCGCCTTCCCAGTTAGCGGTCATTACCAGGTTTATATGTGATTTGATATATGCCGCCACAGTTTCGGCGCGCTTTTGAGAGAGTAATACATTATCCGGCCCGGTTCCCAAATAATCGGCAAAGCCCGTAATGCGTAAGTTATCGACATTTTTAAACGCCTTACACAATGAATCTAATTTCCTTTGATTGCCGGCCGACAATTCATACTCGGCTATGTTGTAATATAATCTAACAGTATCCTGTGTTGAGGCAAACACGGTTATTGTTCTAAGTGTAATAAGTAAAAGCAATCCTGATTTTAAATTCATCGGAAATCAAAGCTTAACTTAATTATTCGTCATTCGATATTTACTGTTTGATGTCCAACGCTACCCCGCCCATCCTTCTCTATCCAAACTCCTGAAATTTATCGCCTCTGCCAGGTGCTCCAGTTCTATTTCCTCACTACCTGCCAAATCAGCAATTGTACGCGATACTTTTAATATCCTGTCGTAAGCCCGTGCTGATAAGCCCAGCTTTTCCATCGCCTTTTTAAGCAAAGCCTGGCCGGCGGGGGTAATTTTGCAGATGTCGCGTACCATTTGGGGACTCATCTGGGCATTGGCATGCAGGTCGGGTTTGCTGCCAAAGCGCGTGGCCTGCACCTCGCGGGCTTTGATAACGCGGTCGCGGATAAGCTCGCTTTTTTCGGCAAGGCGGTCGCTGGCCAGTTCCGTAAAGTTTACGGGGGTAACTTCCACATGCAAATCAATACGGTCGAGCAGCGGGCCTGAAATCTTGCTTAAATATTTTTGCACCATACCCGGCGGGCAAATACATTCCTTCTCCGGGTGGTTAAA
>JBDUDE010000352.1:0-9206 GCA_040003105.1 Mucilaginibacter sp.
AAAGCAGCTAATAAAATATAAATATGCTCAAGTTCATCAAGCGTTTATTCCCTAACAGCGTAAAGCAGGAAGGTAAATACTTTTTATACGGCCTGCTGAAAATTCCGTATTCGCGTGCGGGGGTGCCGCTTGAAATTTTGCACTGGCTGCCTAAAGGCAAACCCATCACGTTTTTTGATGTGGGTGCTAATGCCGGTTTTTTCTCAAAATCAATAAGTGGTGAGTACGAAATAAGCAAGGCTATATTGGTTGAGCCGGTTGTACGGCTAATGCCACTTTTAGAAAAAACCTTTCCTGATAGGGACAAATTCAAAATCATTAATGCTGTGTTGTCTGACACGATATCGGAAGTTGACTTTTATGTGAGCGAGGATGCCGATTTTGTAAGCTCGATGTTGCGGATAAAAAACAAAGGCGAAGAGTTTGGCTCGCTAAACTTTGCCGACCCGGTTTTAATCAAAATAAAATCCCTGACCCTTGATTCTATAGTTAGCGATGAAAAAATCGATTATGTAGACCTGATAAAAATTGATGTGCAGGGCGCAGAGCATTTGGTATTACAGGGTGGCATGGAAACGCTGAAGAACACCAAACTGGTTTATACTGAATTTTCGTTCAGGCCGGTGTACGATAAATCGTCGGTGCTTTTCGACCTGTACAACTTTTTTTATGATAACGGTTTTATGCTTGCCCATTTAAGTTCGGGCTTCGCTTCATCAGTAGGCGAATTGCTGCAGGGCGATGCGCTTTTTGTAAACAGGAAATTTATTTGAGCACCATCCGTTTATCGTACATAATTGCCACACGCAACCGGCTATCGTTCCTGAAAATAACGCTACTAAAGCTGTTTGTGGCCTTACAGGATGACGAGGAAATTGTGGTAGTTGACGGCAATAGCACCGATGGCGCTAAAGAATACCTGCAACAACTATTTGAGCGAGGAAAAATACAGCAGTTTATTTCGGAGCCCGACCACAACCAGGCCCATGGCTGGAACAAAGGTTTTATGCTGGCCAAAGGCGAAATCATCAAAAAAATAATTGATGACGATGTGCATTGCTATACCGCAATTAACAAATGCAAACAATTTATGCTGGGCAACCCGCAGGTTGATATTTGCATTTCAGACTGCCTTGCAAGCAGTATTGCCGGTCCCTCAAACATCCATGTAGCAAGCCGCCTGAAGCAATATAACGACTGGAAAAACGGCAAAACAACCTGCTTTACATTTACCGATGTACACATGCTGATACGCAAAAGTGCGTTAAGTTACGTGGGTTTGTTTGATACTCAGTTTGCCATGATTGACTGGGAATACTCACTGCGTTGTTCGTTTCTTAAAGCAAGCATTGCTTACTATACCGGCTATAATGCTTTATCTGTTGGTACCCCCGGCAATGTAAGTTCGCAAACCAATGCCGCCAGGTTAAAACAGGAAGGGCTGATTGGTAAAACAAAATACGGATACGAAGGCGACAGGGCGGATATTTCGCTTTTTTCTGAATTTAAGATAGCCGTAGGGAAGGCCATTAATTATAAAGCAGCAAATAACCAGGCTACACATGAAATGCCACAGCTACCTGCGCCGGATGAATTGACAGCTATTTATCATAAATTGTACGTTGCGGTTGAAGACTATAACCGTAAGGACGATTTTATTTTTATTGTATAATTGAAGCAGCCGATAAAAATAAAATTTCAAAACGGGATGGCGCTTGAAGGGGCCGTTAAGGAGATACTAAATGTAGTGCTCGATAAATTTGAGTTTATTGAGAGTGATGAACCGGATTTTGTGCTTTTTGGCCCTTATGGGAACGATATCCCCAAACCTGGCCCATATAAAAGGATAGGCTATTTTTGCGAAAATATTACCCCCGACTTGGATGCCTGCGAGTGGGCTTTTGGCGTACCAACCGAAAAGGAAATTAACAATTACAAATACAAGCGCATCCAGTGGCACAACTTAAACCCGGACGACCTGGTAAAAAAAAACTGGGATGGGGAACAAATACTGGCCTCGAAAACTAAGTTCTGTAATTTCTTCTACTCGCACCCGGTACAATACCGCGAGGAATTTTTCAGGCAGCTATCCAAATACAAAAGGGTGGATGCACCCGGCAAAAGCATGAACAACATGCCGTCGGTCGATAATATTTATAAAGGAGATAAATGGGCCGTCAAGCACCAGTTTTTATCGGAATATAAATTTACCATCGCGTTTGAAAACTATGTGTACCCCGGCTATCAAACCGAGAAACTATACGATGCCATGCAATGCAAAAGCATGCCGATTTATTGTGGTGACCCCAATGCCGGAGAAGTATTTAACACCAAAAGCTTCGTTTTTGCAAACGACTATATCCAAACGGGCAGCCCGGCTATGGTGCAGTTTTTAGAAAAAAATTCGCAGCTGAATTTTACCGACATCAGGCCGATGTTTTATAAATCGCCCAAAGACAGGATTCAGCGGAAATTAAAATCAATCGGCAAAAATTTGAAAACGCGGCTGCAATTTAAGAATCTCGATTTCAGCGATTTGATAGACCAGGTAATTATGCTGGATAAAGACCCCGACAAATATATCGCCAGCCTAAACCAGCCATGGTTTAATAATAACACCCCGCCCGCCAACTTCTCGCTGCGGGAAAGGTGGATAGAAATTTTCTCAGGCAAATGATGGATAAGCCATTGGTTTCAATTATTATCCCTTTGTACAATGCTGAGAAATACGTTGCCGAAGCCATACGGTCGGCACAAAACCAAACCTGGCCAAATAAAGAAATTATAGTGGTTGACGATGGTTCGACAGATAATTCATTGGCGGTGGCCAACAGTTGCAAAGACGAAAACACGCGAATAATTACCCAGCCCAACAAAGGCGCCAGCGCGGCAAGAAATACAGGCTTAAAAGAAGCAAAGGGCGAATACATCCAGTTTCTTGATGCCGACGATTTGCTGAGTGAAAACAAAATTGCAGCACAGGTTGAGATGTTGCTCAACTTTCCTAACTACGTTGGCTTGTGCGCCACCGTACATTTCCAGGACGGGGAGGAGTTGGTAAGTGGTACCCTAACCCATGAATGGTACGGTGAAGGAACTAATGAACCCGCAGATTTTTTAATAAAGCTCTACGGAGGTGCGCTGATAGGGCCACGATATGGCGGAATGATACAGCCCAACGCCTGGTTAACGCCGGCAAAATTGATCGGGAAAGCAGGATTGTGGAACGAAGCGCTAAGTTTGGACGATGATGGCGAATTCTTTTGCCGGATATTACTGGCTTCTAAAGGCATTAAATATGTAGCTGAAGGGGCGAACTACTATAGAAAATTCAACAATCAAAATAGTTTGAGCGCGCTAAAAAGCTACGAGGCATGTAATAGCGTTATGCAATCAACCTTGTTGAAGGCACAATATTTAACCCCAAAAACCAGCGACCCACGAGCTAAAATTGCCCTGAGCCGGTTGTTTTGGGAAAATGCTGTTGAATTTTACCCTGCATTTCCCGAGCTTTCTATGCAAGCTGAGAAAATTGCCCGTGAGCTTGACCCAGCACACAACCCTAACCGGGGCCGGGGCTACCGGTTCGGGTTTATAGGCTGGTTGCTCGGGTGGAAGCGGATGAAGATGCTATCACAATGGAGAAAGAAATGGAGCTAAAAACAAAAAAATATACCGGCCAAAAAGAAATTGCCGAATATAATTTATGGGCGCACAAGATTTAACGTTAGTAATATTCACCTGCGAAAGCCGGGAGCACCTGCTGGTTAAAACTTTTCAATCGTTTTCGGCGGCCTGTGGCTATAAGTTTCAGAAGGTAATTTTAGCCATCGACGGCCAAATAGATCCATCGGCAATTACGAAAATAAACCCTGACGTTATTTTGCAGTACACTAAACGGCGTGGGTATGCACACAGCATATCAAAAGCCCTAAGGCTTATCGACACGCCTTACTTCTTCTGGCTGGAAGACGACTGGACTTTCCATAGGGGCATTGACGCCTCTCATTATACCCAAACACTGGCTGCTCATCCCGACTGGGCCGAAATGGTTTTCAGCAAAGACGGACCGCTGGACGCAGCTTCAAAAGCTAAGCCGCTTGGCGAAAGCCTGTATGAAACCTCCTTCGGTTTTTCAGCAAACCCGTGTTTTTGTAATACCGGGCATTTGCAGCAGGCTTTCCAGCTGTTGGAGCGCGCGCCCAAGGGTGATAAATTAGGCGAGGACGGATTCGAGAATTTCCTCTCAAAAACATTCGAAAAGCAAAACATTAAATGCGTGATGGCCGACCCGGTGGACCACCTGCCCATATCGCATGAAGGTTACCTGGAAAGTACGCCAAGAAACTGGCATATGACAAATTCGCTGGAAGAAAAAACCAATAACCATTTAATGACCATCCCGGTACCGTCAATTGGCCGCAGGCTGTTAATGGTTTTTAAGCTCGTTTTGGCTTTTGGCACACTCGCTATCGGCCAGCTCGGCAATAATAAAATTTATGAATTTTGTTTCAGGGTGATAGCATCGGCAAAAACCATTAAAAAGGATGAGTGAGCAGCGTTATGTGTTAACTATTGCTACCGGAAAAAAGGTATTTGTTGATATGGCGGCAAACCTGGCCAGGTCGTTTTTATGGTGGCATCCCGGTAGCGATATTCAATTCCAATTGGTTACCGACCAGCCGCAATTTGTACCAACTGATATTATCAGCAAAATTGAAGTAATTAATGTGGAGCCGGGTCAACTGGGCAAAGGTTTCTCCGCCAAATTACAACTCGACAAGCTGGTTAGTAATGGAAAGACGATGTTCATCGACAGTGATTGCCTGGTATTTGGTCCGCTGGATACTGTTTTCGACAAATTTAAAAATGCCGGCGTTTCTGTTGTAGGCGGTTACATTTCAGCCGGCGACTGGTTTGGCGATATCGGCGCAATTTGTAGAAAATTCAATGTGCCGCATATACCGAAATTTAACGGGGGGCTTTATTACCTTGAAAAAGGCGAAACAAGTAAAAAAGTTTATGACACAGCCAGGCAGCTTGAAAGCGAATATGATAAAATTGGTTTCACCAGGTTAAGAGGGTTGCCGAATGATGAGGTGTTAATGGCGTTAGCCATGCAGTTGCATGGACAGGCACCCGTACCGGACGATTCCACGATAATGAGCGACCCGCAGGCTTGCCAGGGTAAATATAAAATTAACGTAATAAACGGTACCCGTTCATTAAATAATCCGCCATACCCAAGCCCGTTGCACCAGGATTGGTATCCGTTTACCAAAGTTTCGCCACTTATAGTCCATTTTCTCGGCTACTACACATTGCATTACCCTTATTTACGCGAAGTTTACAGGCTAAAAAAAGCGTCCGCAAAAAAGTTAAACACGCTTACAGAACTGGCCGCAGTACTGAGCATCGAAGTACCGGCGGTAGTAAAAGAGCAATTTAAAAGAGCTTTCCGGCCGTTATATCATAAGCTTGCAGGGGTGCGAAAAATAAAAACATCTGAGCGGGTTTAAACGAAGAATCGGGGGGCGCTAAAAGATAAAAAATTGACTGCTTTGGTTGACATTAGCATAATTATCCCAACCTACAACCGCTTATGGAGTTTGCCGGAAACGGTTGACAGTTGCAGGGATAACAATTGCGCTGTTGAAATAATTGTTATTGATGACGGTAGTAACGATGGCACGCTGCAGTGGCTGGAGAAACAACATGATGTAATTGTTATAAAACAGCCCCATTCGGGTAAATGCGCGGCGGTAAACAGTGGATTTGAAATTGCAAAAGGTAAGTATATCCGTTTTTTAGATTCGGACGATATGCTGGCCGGGCATGCCAATGACGAACAGTTTGCACTGGGAGTGAAAACCGGGGCAGACATTGTGGTTAGCGGTACCCGCGATTTTTATCACAACGGTGAAACCCTGTATACGCGGGCTTTTCCGGATACGGACGATTTTATTGCGCAGCAATTGGGTGAAGGTTACGGCTCGCATTATTCTGCATTTATTTTTAAAAAGGCATTTCTTGAAGACCTGTCGCACAACCCGGAGTTTGCGTACAGGGACGACCGGCTGTTCGTGTTAGAAGCTGCTTTAAAAAATCCCATTATTGCCGTTCACCAGGGCATTGCGCTGGCACACCGGCTGGCACATCGCGACCGCTTGCAGGTAACCAATGGCGTAATGCATCAAATTCAGAACAATCAGCATTTGATGCTTTATAAAAAGATTCTAAATCAATTAGCCGGTGAGAACAGGCTAACGACACGGCGAATTAATGCAGCAACAAAAGTGCTATGGCCGCTGGCCCACTGGATTGCAATTTATGACCTGGCCGAAGCACAAAAGGTTGTTAAATGGATATATGAGCTTGACCCGGAATTCAGTATTCCGGAAAAGGGAGCGCTAGGTTTTTTCTACAACAGAGCAGGCTTTACGGTAACCGAAAAGCTATTGCGGATTCGCCGCTTTTTTAAAGGCTGGGCATTTAATAAATGAAGATATTTCTTTCTTTCTTACAATCTGACATTCAACACCCCATTCCGGCTTATAACTTTTGGCAATACTATATTAAAAATGGTATAACCGAGGCCGGCCACAGTTGGGATGAAGTGCCCGGATTGGATTGGGCATTTGGCCTGGTACCAAAAAGCACGGATGAGCAAATCAGATGGAAGGAAAAAGTTTGGGAACAAACGGTTAATTACCTGGAAAAAAATCCCGCCGATATTTTTTTGAGCTACCTGTACCCGGCTCAAATTGATCCCGGTGCAATTAGCAGGATTAAAAGCCTGGGGATTACCTGTGTAAATTTTTTTTGTGACAACGTACGCGAGTTTAAAAAAATACCGGCCGAATTTTCTGCATTCGATTTAAATTGGGTACCCGAATACAATGCGGTAAAACTTTATCAAAAAGCCGGTTACAATTATATTAACCTGCCTATGCCCATTTGGCTCGATCCAAAGCTGCGCACCCCGCAAGTGGAAAGCAATAGCCAGGTAACTTTTATCGGTTCAAAAGACATTCAAAGGCAGCTGTTTTTTGAAGACATTATTTCAAAGTGCCCCGATATGCCTTTGGCAATATATGGTAATGGCTGGGATGGTGCATCCCGGTTGCCGGCCCAGCCCGCAGGCGGTTACGCCCTTAGTGATAAGATGGCGAATCAATTCAAATTTATAACAGAGCAAGGCGTTTTGCCTTATCTCCGCAAGCTAAACCAGCGAAGCATTCAAGCAGAAATAAGCAATGCTTTAAAAGCAAAAATCAACACTGCTATTAGCTTTGAACAATACAACAGGCTAACTTGCACCAGCATGATAACCGTGGGTGTTAACAGGTACCCATCGTTCAATTTTCCGCTGCACCAGCCCGATACCTATTCGCGCCTGCGGGATATCGAAGCGCCAATGTTAGGCGCCTGCTACCTTACCGAATATGCGGATGGGCTTGAAGATTTATACGACCTGGACAACGAAATTGCCGTTTATAACGGTGCTAACGATTTTATTGCCAAAACTAAAAGGTTACAAAAAGATAAAGAACTGAGGAGGAAATTAAGGGTTAACGGGCAAAAACGAGCGTTGAATGACCATTCTATCGTTCAATCCTTAAATAGAATAATTCAAACGATCACTTAGTGCGCAGGATAAATTTATACTATCAAAAACCTCCGGCGGGCTATAAATACATCCCGGGGGACAAATATATTTTTAATGCCTTTCGCAACCTGGTAAAGACAAAAAAAATGAGCGGGTTAGACAAAGTAATGGTCAACCTTTGTAAAGGCTTTGATAAGCTTAACGTTAATTATACCGTAAACCCGCCATACAGTAAGATAAAACCCGGCGAGCCGGTTATTACGTTGGGGGTAGGTAAGTATGCACTTAAAGGGTACAGCCTGGTCAACCCCGTAATTGCCGGTATAGGGCTAATGACCCATCCGTCTGAATGGCCGACATTATTGCAGGAGTATCCCGTGGTAAAATACCTGCAGCATTCGCCATGGACCAGGGATATTTATGTGCCTTATTTCGGCAAGGACGTATGTGAGTTATGGCCGTCAGGGGTAGATACTGATCGTTGGGGCCCTGGTGCAAAAAGCGAAAAGAACACCGATTTCCTGGTTTACGCTAAATTTCTTTTTGACAAGGAAAAAAATAATGATCTGCTAAAGTCGCCCATATTAAATAAGCTTGATGAGCTTGGTTATAGCTATAAAGAAATTATTTACGGACAGTACACAGAAATGGATTATCAGAGTTTGCTGCGGCAATGCAGAGCGATGATATTTTTATGCGAGCACGAAAGCCAGGGTTTTGCCTGTTGCGAAGCAATGGCTATGGATGTGCCCATTTTTGCGTGGGACCAGGGCCGTTGGCTTGATATCAACTGGCTTAAAGTAAACGACCCCGCTACACCGGCCACATCAGTCCCGTTTTTTGACGAACGTTGCGGGATGAAGTTTAAGGATGTTGACGCATTTGGCAAAACCATAGTTTTATTTTTTGATAAGCTAAAAAGCAACGATTTTACGCCGCGAGACTACATACTACAGCACCTCACCCTTGAAAAAAGCGCCGAACGAATGTTGGAGATCATAAACAGCGTTTATAAATGAAAATCCTGCTGATAATGGACCCTGGCATACCCGTACCGCCGCCCTTATATGGCGGGCATGAGCGTTTGGTTTACATGTTTGCAGAGGAATATCAGAAACAAGGCCACGAGGTAAGTTTGCTGGCCGGCCCGGGTTCAAACATTTCGGGTACGTGTTATGCCTTCGGGGAAAACAAACTTGAAAAATCGGCCTCGCAAAAAAATAGAGAGCTGTTGCAGGCATGGGCGTTTCTCAGGAAACACAGGAATACATTCGATTTGATTCACAACTTTGGAAGGTTGATTTACCTGCTGCCTGTTTTAAATAGCCAGATAAAGAAAATAATGACGTATGGCCGGCCGGTTTCAACCCGGGGGATAAAAATTATAAATGCCCTGCCCAACCGTAATATAATATTTACGGCCTGCAGCAATTATTGTGTGTCGACCGGCGATGTGGCTGGTAAATGGCAAACGGTTTACAACGCCATTGATTTTTCGCTGTACCAGCTAAAAACGCA
The DNA here is from genome assembly GCA_040003105.1 of Mucilaginibacter sp. Taxonomy (GTDB): domain Bacteria; phylum Bacteroidota; class Bacteroidia; order Sphingobacteriales; family Sphingobacteriaceae; genus Mucilaginibacter. The sequence goes on from JBDUDE010000352.1 coordinate 9,128, forward strand.
AATAGTAACCGATGCCCCCTTAATGTTTTTGGGCCGGCTCGATAAAGTTAAAGGTGTACATACTGCTATTGCCGTTGCA
>JBDUDE010000682.1:0-2748 GCA_040003105.1 Mucilaginibacter sp.
AAATCGTGTTCGATATCGACCGGGAGCGTGCTAACAGGGAAGGTATAACTTCAGGCCAAATCACACAGGCATTAGGTACGGCTATATATGGTGCCAAGGCTGCTGATTTCCGTAACACCAAGGAAGACGATTACAAAATAATGGTGCGCGCACTTGGTAGCCAGCGCGGCAGCATTGATGCCTTACGCAACCTGAAAATCACTTATCGTGATTTGGCAACAGGTGGTTCGATACGGCAGGTTCCGATATCTGCCTTTACCGATGTACGTTACAGCAGTACGTACAGCAACATCAAACGTAAGCAACAGCATAGGGTGCTTACATTAAGCTCTAGCGTAATTAAGCCATACAACCCTAATGATGTAAACGCAAGCATCCTCCGGTCATTGAATGACTTTAAGAAACCCGATAATGTTATCATTCGTCAGGGTGGTGGTCAAGAAGACCAGCTGGCGGCAGCAACTTTCCTTGGCAGTGCTTTGTTGGCATCTTTCGGTCTGATATTTATTATCCTTACGTTGCAGTTCAACTCCGTTGGTAAAACAGTTATCATCATAAGCGAGATATTCCTGAGTATTATAGGCGTATTGCTGGGTGTTACGCTTAGCGGCATGACGATGTCAATAGTAATGACGGGTATCGGCATTATAGCCCTTGCAGGTGTGGTTGTGCGGAACGGTATATTATTGGTTGAATTTACAGATATGCTGATAGAACAAGGGGCAAGTCTGCATGACGCAGTCGTAGAAGCTGGCCATACCCGTATGACGCCGGTGCTATTGACAGCAACAGCAGCCATAATGGGCTTAATACCTTTGGCAGTAGGTTTTAATATTGACTTTGCAGGATTGTTTACGCACTTTAAACCGCATATTTATTTTGGTGGTGATAACGTTGCGTTCTGGGGGCCGCTGGCATGGACAATGATATTCGGTCTTGGTTTTGCCACCATAATCACCTTGATATTAGTGCCATGTATGTATATCATACGCGTCAATATTAAAAATAAACTATTTGGCAAAAAGGAAAAAGCAACTGAGCCTGAATTGGCAGAAGTTACCGCCTGATAGTTGAAATAAATTCTAAAACAACAAACGCCCCGGATTTTCTCGGGGCGTTTGTTGTTTTAGAGTGGTTTGTGGTTTTTAATTATAAATACTACATGAATTTTATTTAGGAATGATTGTTGTTTAGTGGATACCATGAAAACATCAGCAGAAAATATATCAAAACCATTTTGGCAGGTACTTGGCCTGGGCGTACTTGCAGGCATGCGCACCACATCGGCACTGGTTATCGCCAGCCAGATATTAAGCCGCCATCCATCGAAGCACTTTGCAGGTTCGCCATTGCGCTTTATGCAATCAGCAAATGTTGCTTTGGGCATGAAGGTGCTGGCCCTGGGCGAAGCAATCGGTGACAAACTTCCCAAAACACCCAACCGAATTGCTGCCGGCGGCGTTATTGGCCGCTGCGTTGCCGGCTCGCTGGCAGGTGCAAGTATTTACAAGGCAACGGGTAACAATGCACTGGTTGGTGCTCTTTTAGGGTCGGCTGTTGCACTGGGCTCAACCTTTGGCAGCTATTACCTGCGCAGGTTTGTGGTTGCTAAAACAGACATTTTCGACCCGTACATAGGCGCAATTGAAGACGCTTTGGTGGCCGGTGCTGGCGCCGGGTTAATCATTTCAGCGTAATTTTGCAGTCGATTGTAGCGCTTGCTATGGCTAAATCGTATATATGTTTAGAAAAATTGATAGTTTTGTTAAAAAAGTCAGGATTTATTCAATAACCTGTTTTACCTTACACAAGTATATTACTATATAATTGTTAATGATGATTACAGCTAACGACCAGCAGGATGTAAAAAAGGAGAAGATTTTAGAAGCTGCCCACCATAGGTTTTTACATTTCGGCTATTCGAAAACTACTATGAACGAAATAGCCGGCGACCTTTCAATGAGTAAAGCGTTGCTTTATTACTACTTCCCCGACAAAAGCCAGCTTTATGTAGCCGTGATGCGCAAAGTAGCCGATAGCTACTTAAAATCGCTTAGCGACAGGATAAATACTTTTGCCGATTTAAAAGAAGCCTTCATATTCCAGATTGATACCCAGCACGATTTTATTGTAACCAACTATAATTTTTTCGACTTCTTCAGGCTTAACGAACAAAACCTGCCCGATGCTATCTGGGAGATTGTTACCCAGGTACATGAGTCGGAAACTAAGATGCTGGTAAGCGCTATAAAAACAGAAGTTGACCGGGGAAAAATAAAGCCGGTAAGCAACCCAACAGAAATAGTGGAACTGTTACTTGACGCTTTACATGGTGTGCGTGCAAAATCCGTATCGCACAAAAAAACAATGTTCCCCAACAAGGAGCATCTGGAAGAAATCCGTGCAAAACGTTTGCTGCTGGCTGATATATTTATCAAGGGATTGATGTATTAGGTGGTTCATGGTTCTTAGTTGATAGCTCATAGCAGAAAAGTATGCTTGTTACAAGTTGTTGCAGCTACCATGAACTATCAACCACCAGCCATCAACAACGATGGTTTACATTGTGTCACCTGTGGGTCAAAAGGCAGGTGTAAGTATTTAATGGAGAGACATTAATGGTATATTTGACTAAATAATTGAATTAGTCAGTTGATTAATCGATTAATAAAAATACTTCTAATTAGAGGTGATTGTTTTAGAGTGATTGAAGCGGGCCCGGGAATATTTCGGGCTCGCTTTTTTTGT
>JBDUDE010000755.1:0-2746 GCA_040003105.1 Mucilaginibacter sp.
TACCCAGAACATTAATTCTATACAGGGGACTCCTCTGGAATCGGACCGCGATTGTTCACAGCTCCAGCGGAGCTACCTGTTTATAGCCAAAAATGCATCCTATAAAAAGGCTCCAGCGGAGCCCCCTGTTTTAAAAGCGATTTCCCTGATGCAATCGCGATATAGCAGCAAAAAGAATTCTGTAAATTTGTTATCAACGGCTATTTAAAAAATATTTGATTGCTATGATACAAATGCAGGAAATAATGGAGATGAGTGTGGCAGAGCGGATTTTGATGATCGAAAAAATCTGGGACAGCATTGATCATAATAGCATAGAAACCCCGGCAAGCCACCAGGAAGAACTGGACAGGCGGTTAGTCCGCTTTGAAAAAGGAGAAACTACTTTTTATAGCTGGAGCTATATCAAGAAGGAATTAAGCGCTTCTACATGTATTAAAATGTAAACTAAATAAATTTTTTAGGATTGCGCCTGGTATGAAATACTGCATTAACTACAACAGTTCGTTTCTTTATTTTGAAAATAACCAAATATGGAAAATCATGTACCCCGGCGAATCTAAAGCTTTTTGAGAATTACGCTTCGTAATGCAAAGGATTAGCTTCAATTCGTCGCAATGTGCCAACTACCTCAAGCAAAAATCTTTCGCCCACCCCTTCCTGCTGCTCGTTATACCAATCAGCCGATTTCTGCATATCCTCCCTGGCTTTGCGAAGAATCAGCAATTCGTACATTATTTTTCTTTGATATTAAAATGAGCAATAATCTCGTTTAACGAATAGTTTTCGGCCTCACCCGCTTCGTACTGTCTGTCACGTTCCAGTATTTCCTGTTGTTGCGCATCGGATAATAGGAAGCTTTCATCCTCCGTGGCGTAGTCGTACTTCATGCTGTCAAGAAAGGCTAATAATGCCTGTTCTTCCTGCGGGTTATGTGGATTAACTACGATGGTCATATAACAAATTTAGAAAAATTTTGATGACGTTCCTATGCCTGTAACAAAATAAACAACCTGCTGCTGATGCAGATCCTCGCCAAGCTGAAAGGCCGCGACCTGGAAGAGATCCGCAATAATGTAGACAAGTACATCGCCCAGTTTTCGGCAGAGTTTATTAATATGAATTCGGGGTTATAAGGAACCGGATTGTTCGAGTTACCAATAAACCGTAACCAAGTCGCTATACAGACTGAATTTCTTATCGGCGGACAGTATCGTTGCGTCTTCTTCTACCGCGGTGGCAATCAGCAACCGGTCGAATGGATCGCGATGCTCATCTTTTAACGGTATGGAGTTATAGCGGTAGATGTGTTGGTTTAAGATTGAAAGGAAAGTAAAATTGTCGTCTGCTGCCTGCGTATGTCCGGAATTGCTGCAGATAGTCCGGGCAATTTACCAATGGCCTTTTTGATCGCAATTTCGAACAAACTTATCTGGCTAAATAAAATGGTGTTTTCCGGATCCTGTATCAGGCTCATTATTCCGGCGGGTATTTGCGGGTTGTTTTCCTGGAACCAAATCAAACAATGGGTATCCAAAAGGTAACGTTGAGCCATTACATATAATCTTTCAGGTCGTCTAATGGCTCGTTAAAATCGTCGGGCAGGGACACTTTCCCCTTCAATCCTCCGGGAATGCGTTTAACGCCCTTTTTATCATCGCCGGTAAGGAACGTAATGATTACATCCGTTTTTGAATCCACGGGCGCCTTCTCGTTCATAACGATTTTGCCTTTTTCGTAATATCCTTTAATGGCGGTAAGCATAATAAATCTCCTTTACACAAATATACGCTATCAAACGTAAATAAAAACGATGCAGCGCATGTTTGTAACAGCTATTTAAAAATAGCTAATTACTATGGTACAAATGCAGGAAATAATGAAGATGAGTGTGGCAGAGCGTATTTTAATGATCGAAAAAATTTGGGACAGCATTGATCATGACAATATCGAAACCCCTGCAAGCCATCAACAGGAATTGGACAAGCGTTTAGCTCGCTTTGAAAAAGGAGAAACTGCTTTTTTTAGCTGGGCTGATATAAGAACTGCTTATGGCTTGAACAGCAGGAAACCGGCGCGACGTTTACCTGTCCGCGTTCATACCCTACCTTCCTCCTTTCCCTGATACCAGGAAAGGTATCGCGCAAGCCGCCGCTTTGTTTCCTTACCATGGTCTATCGTCCATGGTCTATGGACTAAAAAACCAACTAATCGCTACTTCGCTCCCGGAAACTGCTGTGAAACCAATGTTTCTACCGGGTAACCCATGGCTTTGCACCGGGCAACAATTTCTTCGTGCAGTTTGGCATCCATTTCGGGTTTGCGGCTCATTATAAACAGGAACTTATGATCGGGGTGGCCAACAACGGCCCAGGAATAATCAGGGGCAAGGTCAACAACCCAGTAATCGACTTTGAAGGGCCATATAAACTGGGCCTTCATCTGGCCATCGGTAGTGCCGTCAACGCGGAAGATTTTTGATTTTACGGTGCGCAGGTCGCCCTGCCCGTTTTTTATGCAGGTGGTTACCACATCGTAATAGCCGTCTTTATTCAGGGTGTAATGCGTGGTAGTTTGCTTACTGCCCTTATCAAACATGGTTGGTATGGAGTAGAGCGAGTACCAGGTGCCGGCAAAGCGGTGGCTGTCTACATAGCTTACTGTTTTGTTCGGCAAGGTGGTTACAAGGCTTAAAAAGCTAACGAATAACAGGGCTATAGTTTTCATAAATTGCTGCTGGTTACAG
>JBDUDE010000031.1:0-2744 GCA_040003105.1 Mucilaginibacter sp.
TGGATGATTACCCGCCAGTTTGTAAATGACGGCAGAACTTATTTCTTACTGGTAAATCCGCAAACACTCGAGACCAAAATTGACGAGCCTGATTTTTACCGGGTTAAGCCAATGACTATTGAAGAAGCGGGTGCGTTTTTTAAAGCTACCCCATACATAAAGGCCCTGCAAAAGGCCAAAAGCCAGGCGGTAAGTACGCAGAATGCCGGTATTGAAAGCGGTATGCCCAAACAGACGGGCATAACCCTTACGGCCGATTTATGCCCCTCGCACAAGCCGCTTGATAAAATAATATTTACCGATATTATTGCTGAATTTAAAAAAGTTGAACACCCTGTACCAGTGGCCTTATCCATTACCGGCATCTGGATGCGACAGCATCCGCAGGACTTAGACTGGCTGAAAAAAATGCAGGATGAACACGAGATTTATATCACCTGGATAAATCACTCCTTTAACCATCGCGTGAGTGCAAAACTGCCGCTAAAAGAGAACTTTTTACTGGAGGCCGGTACCAATATTAATTTCGAGGTGTTGGAAACCGAAATGGCCATGCTAAAAAACGGCCTGCTGCCATCGGTGTTTTTCAGGTTTCCGGGTTTGGTATCTGACAAAAAGCTGGTTTATGAAATTACCGATTTTGGGTTGATACCCGTAGGGACAGACGCCTGGTTAGCCAAAGGACAGCAACCGCAAGCAGGCAGTATTGTATTGATACACGGCAACGGCAACGAGCCGCTAGGGGTGAAGGATTTTATAAAACTGCTGAAATCAAAAACACAATCCATCGCCAAAAAACAATGGCTGCTATATGATTTACGGGAAAGTGTGGATGAGGAATTTCAGGGAGAGTGAATAGATAGTCCGAAAGTCGGCAAGACCGAAAGTCCGAAAGTTATGACAATCACTAATTCACCCAATCAGCAACTAAACCCCATGTCCCACTTCCTTTTCAACATACGAATGCTCCAGCACCTCAACCAAATCTTTTATACTAATTGGTTTCGATATAAAATGGTTCATTCCCGCTTCCATACAGGCGGCTTTATCTTCGGCCATTGCGCTGGCCGTCATGGCGATGATGTAAGGCTGTTTTTGTTCGCGCCCGCGAATAATACGTGTAGTTTCCAGTCCGTCAAGTTCGGGCATCTGTACATCCATTAAAATAATGTCATAAAAATCATGAGCTAACACGTCAAGTACCTGGTGGCCATTGTTAACCACCAGCGGGGTATAGCCCAGTTTATTAATCACCTTGGTAATTAGTTTTTGGTTTATCAGGTTATCTTCGGCAATTAAAATCCGCATTGGGAATTGTTGAGCAAATTGCTCTGAAAGTATCGAGGTTTTAACTAATTCGGGCAATGCTGATTTGCTTTGTATCAGCCCGTTTTGTACTGCATTGCAAAGCTGTTGCTGCTTAACTGGTTTTAACAATATTTTAGCGCCGGTATCGCTAGCCTTATGTTTTTCGAGCACCGAGCACATTAATACAACCGGGATATCTTTATTAATATTATGAATTGACTTTGTAAGCTCCAGGGTGTCTGTTCCGGGGATGTTTGTCCCGGTTAGCACCAGGTTAAACCCTGTAGTGCCGGTTAACAAACTTAAAGCTTCATTGGCTGTTGTTGCGCAAACAACGCTAAGGTTCCATCTTTCAAGTTGCGTTTTCAGTATGTCAAGCGCCTTTGAGCTTTTGTCGACAACTAAAACCCGGGTGCCGGCAGGGGCGTCAACGCGGCAATTTACATTCGCAGCGGCGATGTTATCCTCTTCGCTTTTCAGGTTAAAAAATACGGTTGTGCCTTTGCCTAATTCACTTTCAATTCCAATACTGCCACCCATTAGTTCAACAAGGCGCTCGCATATTGCAAGGCCAAGGCCGGTGCCGCCATGCAGGCGTGTTGTTGATGCATCAACCTGCGAAAATGCCTTAAACAGCCGCTGTAGCTTTTCTTTAGGTATACCCATGCCGGTATCCTTAATTTTAAACCCAAGGTTAAGGCCATTTTTATCATTACCCAGTAAATCAATCTCAATTAATATTTCGCCCTTGCTGGTAAATTTAATGGCGTTGTTTACCAGGTTTATTAATACCTGTCGAATACGCAGCTGGTCGCCAATTAGTTTTTCAGGCACATTTTGGGCGAACTGGTATAACAGGTTAAGTTGTTTTTTTGCCGCCGATTCCGAGAATAAATCAAGCACGTCTTCAATACATTGCCGCAGGTCGAACGCGTGGTGCTCCAGCTCCATCTGGCCCGATTCTATTTTCGAAAAATCAAGAATATCGTTAATCACATTCAGCAGGTTTTCGCCGCTGATACGGATGATGTCGGCATATTCCCTTTGTTCGGGATTTAACGGCGTTTCGCACAGCAACGAAGTCATACCCAATACGCCATTCATTGGTGTGCGTATCTCGTGGCTCATGGTAGCCAGGAAAACGCTCTTTGCTTTGTTGGCTTTTTCAGCTTCTTTACGGGCCTGTAATTCCTGCTCCTTTTGTGCTTCCAATTCATTGTTGAGCTCCTGTAAATAATCTGACTGTGATTGCAGTTCTTCCGATTGTGCCTGCAGTTCCTCATTCAGCGACTGCAATTCTTCCGACTGGTTTTGCAACTCTTCAGATTGCTTAACCACTTCTGCAGTTTGTTCTTTAACCTGTTTTTCAAGTTTTTTCTGCTGTTGTTTTATAGCGTAGGTGCGGTAAACAAAGTAGCCGTAAACAGCAGCGACAA
>JBDUDE010000497.1:0-2744 GCA_040003105.1 Mucilaginibacter sp.
TATTGTCAGGCTTAACGTCGGGCAATACATGGTCAGGATCTAGTGTGGCAAACGTAATTTTGGATGTTGATTTGTATGGGAATGTCCAAACACCGCCGCGCTGCCATATTTCAGCGGGAAGCTTAACTGTGCCGCTGTTTCCGTTTTCTTCTTTTATGCTGATGATTGCCGGTAATGCCATTCCCTCGTTGTTCTCAATGGTTATCAGTGAACCTTTCAACGGATCGTTTTCTACATAATCAATTGCTTTCACCGATTGGTCAAGTGTTAAAGTAGTGGTAAACCACTCGTTCCAAAACCAGCTTAAGTCTTCGCCCGCAGCATTATCCATGGTGTGGAAAAAGTCCCATGGCGTTGGGTGTTTAAAGGCCCAGCGTTTAATGTAGGTTTTAAAGGCGTAGTCAAAGCGTTGTTCGCCCAATATCTGCTCGCGCAAAATTTTGAGGCCCATTGCCGGCTTTTCATAGGCTGCATAGCCTAAGTAATCAGGTTGTATTACATCAGGGGTGCTCATAATAGGGTCGGCACCGGGTGCAAACATCGCAGGGGCTGATTTTTGCGCGTCTGCCGGCTCCCAATATTCACCTTTATTAAATACTTTGGTGTCAACTCCGTTTATAAAGGTGTTAAAACCTTCATCCATCCAGGCATATTTACGCTCGTTCGAGCCTACTATCATCGGGAACCAGTTGTGGCCAAACTCGTGATTTGTAACTTCCCATAAACCGCCGCCCTGGCTTTGCGAGCTGCAAAAAACAATACCTGGGTACTCCATCCCCCCTACTATACCGCCAACATTAGTAGCCACCGGGTAAGTATATTCAAACCATTCAGTCGAGTATAGTTCTATACACGCCTTTACATATTCTGTCGCGCGGCTCCAGGCACCCTGTCCTTTACTTTCAAGCGGATAAACCGATTGCGCTACCGCCTTTTTGCCGCTTGGCAGGTTAATTCGTGCTGCATCCCAAATAAATGCCTTTGACGCAGCCCATGAAACATCACGTGCATTTTTGCAGAAGAAGTGCCAGGTAAGGCTTGCTTTTTTAGGATATGAATCTGCGCTGTTTAAGTCGACAGAATCTTTAATCATGATAGTTTTATCGCTAATCTTAGCAGCATTAACGCGGGCTAAAATTTTAGGCGAATAAACTTCCAGCGGGTTCAGCAATTCACCTGAGCCTACAACCACCAGGTTAGCCGGCGCGGTAACGGTATAATCAAAATCGCCATACTCCAGGTAAAACTCCGATGCCCCCATGTATGGGATCACATTCCACCCTGTAACGTCATCATAAACTTCCATGCGCGGGTACCATTGGGCAATTTCATAAACCCAGCCGTTTTTGTAAAGCTTCCGGCCCATGCGGTCGGTGCCATATTCAGGCACATCAAACTTATAATCAATTTTTAGCTGAATTTTTGCACCGCCTGCTGCCAAATTATTTTTCAATTTAATCTGCATGCGGGTGTCGGTAACTATGTAGTCAACCTTTTCAGTTTTGCCGTTTGTTACAACGTATACGCCTTTTATCTCATCGCCCTGCGTAAACACCTTATTGGTAAAACGGCCGCCTTCAACCGGGCTGGTTGCCACGCCGCGCGAATCTTCCTTGTAAATATTCTGGTCAACCTGCAGCCACAAAAAACCCAGCGCATCCGGGCTGTTATTGGTGTAGGTAATCAGCGTGGTACCTGTTACGCTGTGTTTAGCCGTATCGAGGATGACATTCAACTTGTAATCCGCATGATTTTGCCAGTATTTTGAACCGGGCGCTCCGCTTGCAGTACGGTACTCGTTCCCTTTTTCGGGATAAAATAAAGGGTTAAAAATTTTATGCTGGTCGTAATTTGATTTAGGTTCATCGGCGTTTTGCGCACGGGCATTGAAAATACCTGCAAATAACAACAGGCAAAGGGGTAGTTTAGCGTATTTCATTTATCGAAGTCAGTTAATTTTAAGGCAAGATAGGAAAAATTTAGAATCAAGAAACAAGAGCCAAGAATCAAGACAAAGAAATGAAGAACGTCGATTGTCTGGCTTACCGTCTTCTACCCCCGCTTTCTTCTTGGTTCTTAACTCTTGGCTTCTTGCTTCTCTTCACGAGAACCAATCAAACAGGTCACTTTGTTTCAGGCCTTGCTTATTTTTTGTGTCGATGTCTTTTTGGATATGCCCCTCGCCCATCAGGATGATGCGGTTGCCGTAGGTGAAGGCATCTTTAAGGTTGTGGGTTATCAGCATGGCTGTTAAACGGTAATCTTTAATTAATTCGTCGGCTGTGCGCATCACTACGTCTGCCGACCTGGGGTCGAGGGCGGCGGTTGGTTCGTCAAGCAGCAAAACTTTACACTTGTCCATCACACTCATTAGCAATGTTAAGGCCTGCCGCTGTCCGCCGGATAAAGTACCCATTTGCTGATCAATTTTGTTTTCAAGCCCTAATCCCAATGTGCTGACTTTTTCTTTTACCTGGTTCTTAAAAGTATCATTCACGCCAATGCCAAGCCCCTTCGGCCTGGTGCGGATGGCTGCCAGCCTGAAATTATCCAGGATGCTTAATTCTGATGCGGTACCGCTCATCGGGTTTTGAAAAACGCGGGCTATCCATTTGCTGCGCTGGTAATCGCGCAGTTTGGTTACGTTTTCGCCATCGACATTAATAGTTCCCGATGTTGGGAACACGCTGCCCGCCACCATATCCAGCAAAGTTGTTTTGCCCGAGCCGTTAGCGCCAACAATC
>JBDUDE010000610.1:0-2743 GCA_040003105.1 Mucilaginibacter sp.
ATGAACCATGAACCATCAACTATGAACCCCTTAGAAACTCACCCCAATGCGAACCGCCGAATTTGTATTGCTGCCACTGTTATACGATTTGCCATACATCAGCCTGAAATTAAGATACTGTATGCCCACGCCCAACTCAGTATAATTTTTAAGGGCAGGGGTGGAGAGATAATTTATGTCGAGTATCTCCTGCAATTTCAACTTCCTGATTAATGGGATTTTATTGAGGAAAAAGCCCGAGAAGTTTTGTTCAAAATGGCCCTCGATGTACTTTGAGTAAGTGCTGTTGGTATAATAATTCAGCAGTAAAAAGCTGTTGATGCCAGTGTGCGAAAACAGCACCTGGTTGCCCTGGAATTGTTTATAATCGGGATAAAATAGGCTGTTGTTATTCAAAAATTTGCCTGCGCCAATAAAGAAAGATGTTTGCCCTAAAACACCTGCATTGATATTTGACTTGGATACATCGGCAGTAAGCAAGTCGTAATCAACATCAGAGCCGAATATGCTCTTGATACCTTTGGTATAGCTTAAACCAATTGTTGGATACTTTGATGGTAAATACCTCCGACCGGTCGGGTAGGTTTCGTATTTGTCGCTAAAATCATAAGTGGTACGCAAACCAATTTTAAACGAGTGGTTATCCACAAACAGTGGTGCATCTTGATTCGGCGAAAACGGGTTGTTTGATGTGTAACTATGGTTACCGGGGCTAAAGAAACTATAGTTCGATGAATTGGTAAGTGCTTTCCTGTCGGCCCATTCAACGTATCCGCTGGCCATCCATCCGCCGGTTATGCGCCTGCTTGCCGATGCCGAAAGATATTGTTTTTGATATAGCTTCTCATAATTCCGCCTTTCAAACAAACTATAAACCGTGTTAACTAACGGCGACATGGGCGTGTAATAATTCAAATCAACAATTTCTGAACCTGCGCTAAAACCCAGGTTGTATTCACCAGCTGGTACACCGGCATAAATACTGCCGGTAAATTTCTTATTGCTAAAGCCATAGCCCGCCCTTGCGCCAATGGTTAAGTACTTATTGTTGGTACTGTCAACCAGCTTACTGAACGACGCGCCGTAGTTGAAATTAAAACCCTGTACAGTATTAAACCTAATAGACGGCAAAATAGCATCAAGGTTATAATATTCATGCTCGTAACGGTTGGCATGGCGGTAGCTTTGGTAGGTTAAGGTAAGCAGACTGAATTTGTTGTTCACTTTATCCAGCGAGTCGAGGTATGGTTTTGATTCACGTTTTTTGGCGAGCACAGCTTTTTTCTCATAGTCGGTTTTTTCCTCATCTGTCAAAGGCACCGGCCGTTCATTTGCCCAATAGGTTGAGTCCTTTTTATTGCTGCCTTTGGTAACCCGCATCACTTCTTTAAATTCCTTTTTATTCAGGGTGGGGTTGAGGTCGTAATCCTTATAAACAGATATAAAATAACCGCCGACTTTGAAACCCAGTAGCCCGCCCGTAAACTCAAACTTAACCGACGAAGGCATCCAGGCCTGCTTGCTTACCGGGAAAAACTGTTCGCTAACCTTCAGGGTATCAACAAAGTTGATGTTTTGTTTTTTGGTGATAAAAAGGTCGAGTCCGTAAATCCGCCAGCTATCGTCCGTTATATAAATATATCCCTGGAAACAGGCATCATAGCCACGTTTGGGTATCACCTTTATTTTATTAACAGTTTCGCCGTTTTCGGAGCTGAAGCCAACGTACCTGTAGTTATAATAAAACATTGCGTTGTCGGCAATTGGCGATACCAGCGGGCGCAGGCTCAACCCACTCCAGTTTTGAATGTTCTCGTAAAAATTCACCTGTATATCCGATGCCCGGTTATAGCTGAAAGCCTGGTTGCTGCCTGATACTTTTGAGGATATCAACTCCTCATGCACGTTATCAGGCCGCTTAAAACTATACTTCGATTCCGACTCCGACAGGTAAACAATACCACGGCGGTTCGAGTCCAGTCCCATTTCGCGGGTAGCTTTCTGCACATCAAACCCTAAAAACCTTTTAGGCGCAGCTAATAGTTTCTGTAAGCCTTTTATGTATACCTCGCAGGTGTAAGCGTCAACCTCGTTAAGATGGCCTTTGCGCGCCTTAATAGCCTTGCGGATGATGGCATAAGCAGCGTCCTCGCCGCCTGCTTTTACAACCACATCGTTTAGCTGGTAGGTTTCGGTTTGTAATACAATATCGACGCTTTGGTTTTTGGTCAGCTCAACTTTACGGCTCTGCTGTTTGTAGCCAACGGCCTTGTATTGAACCTCGTAGGTGCCTGGTTTTAATAGCAGACCGTATTCGCCCTCGCTGTTTGCTGATGTTCCTCTGGTAGTATTTTTTATGTAGACGCTGGCAAACGGAACAGGTTTGTTTTGCTCGTCGGTAATTTTGCCGCTAATGGTAAATGTTTGCGAAAATGCACTGAAACTGATGATAATAAAAAAGGCGAAAGGTAGGGTTAATTTCATTTAACAGGCTTTTGTACGAAGGTGAAACAAATTTATTGAACCTGTTAGAGTGCTTTTGTTAATAATTGTTAAAGATATTTAGTTGAAAAATTCCCCCTGATTGGTCTAATGGCCGGTAAATAAGGGTGATAAGGGCGCTTTTAAATATTAATAAATATTATATAAAGATGGCATAAATAATAAAAGCCTCCTCACACTCGCTGCTTGGAGGCTTTAACCTAAACCTTATCACAATAGGTGAGCAGGATGCCCACCATAT
>JBDUDE010000664.1:0-29438 GCA_040003105.1 Mucilaginibacter sp.
TTAGGTTGTTTTTTGTGACCAACGTAAGCTTATGGGTACCCAACTCGTATTTAAAAAGGCCTCTATCTGTGGTGATAAAACAAACATTATTGCCGGCCATTATTATTTTCCTGATACTGCAAACCAATGCAACAGAATCTGGAACGGGTAGCTTTTGCGTCGACTGAATGCCCGTGTTTATGTCCCATTCCATTATTTCTTTCCTGGTAGCCAGCAGGAATTTGTTTTTTGAAAGCTGCACAAAATCGTATATCCGCTTAGTGGCCGGATTAGTGCCAAAGGCTTTTTCAATTTTTTTTGTTTCCCAAGCCACACGAATTAACCCCTGGTTGTACGACGACATCCACACTTTTGTGCTATCATATTTGTCCTTGGTGATTTTATTTACGCCCAGCTCATCACTGTTGCTTTTATTTAAAAAGCGCATCTTTAACTGCTGGTTCACCACATCAAGCATGCTAATACCCATTGATGTACTTAGCCACAGCCGCCCGGCCTTATCGTTATAAAACCTGGTTATTATATTGCTGGGGATACTGTAGGGGTTGTTGTCATAATGCACGTAAGTAAATTCCACCCTTTTTAACATCGTGTTGTAAACAACAATACCCTTTCCTTCGGTGGCCATAAAAAGGTATTTCTCTCCTTTGTCCTGCGGCAAAAAAGCAAGGTCGTTTATACCCACGTCTTTTATTGCATTACTTACCGGTACAAGGTCTTTCAGGTTGTTATAAGAAAATAAACCGTCAGTTGTACCCAAAAAAATTTGATTGCCGGTTTTAATTATCGAGAAGGTTTTAATCAACGTATGATTATAAACCAGCGTAGCTGTTTTATAAGTATCGTTTGCAATATTGTAGGTATAGAATTTCTCGCGGCTCGAAACCAATAAGGTGTTGTCATCAAGCAGGTAAGCACATAAGGGATCGGTAATGCTGTTAAGAGATGTGTAGGTTATTTTTAGGGTCTTCAGGTCGAGTTTTGCAAGACCATAGTCGCACGCGAACCAAATATTATTTTTTTCGAGGCAATATGAATTTACGCTGGTGATGTTATGTTTTGGGTCGGTTTTAATGTAGATAAACTTTCCGCTGACATCGTCATAATAACATATACCTACCGAACAAACCCAGATTTTGCCGCTATTGTCGGCTTTAATACTGGTGTAATTGCCACGCAGGCCGCTGTTTGCCTGGTCAAAACTGTTAAAATCAGTTGTTTTGTAACCGTCAAAACGCTGCACGCCATCGCTGCAGGTCCACACGTAACCATGCTTATCCAGGGCTATATCTGCAATGCCACGGCTGATGAAATGGTTTTGGCTGTTAAAATTTTCAAAGCGCCAGTCTTGGTTTGGTGTAAAATATTGGGCAAAAAGGCAGCATGGTAAAATGGATATTAGTAAACTAAATATAAATTTTATCATTGCGTATACCGGCTAAAACCATGGCAATACTAAGCCATTTTAAATTTAGCATAATTATAAGTGATTGATTATAAATAGTGAAGTTTTTTGTTGGATGCGGTGGTTGAACGGGTTGATCAAAAAACCGCATTATAACGGGAACCTATCCGCGCAACGATTACCCGGGTTCGGTGGTTAAACGCGCTGTTGCCGGCTATTTAAAAAACAAAAGTGGCTAAAGTTGTATTATTGTTTATGTAATTTCCCTTTTCTGATTCTATAAAATGGAAATTTTAATCCTTTTGATAGAAAGCTATAAGGAAAATTTGCAATCAAAGGAGCAATGTTTTAATTACTATGCGGCTTCCTGCCTATAGTAACATCCCTATTCTTCGCCCTCCCATATTTTGAAATTTTCTTTTTTCGGACTATTGCATAGTTGATGCAGCATCACATGATTATATGACCGGCGTCACTTTTCGCGTGAAAGCCAATCAGCAACTTTACATTATTGAAATACAACAAATAAAAGTCATGATAACACTATTGCTTGCTACTGATTTTTCGGCCAACTCAAAAGCGGCGGCCCACTACGGCTACCAGCTTGCCAGGCAAATTAAAGCCAATGTTGTTTTGTGTAATGCAGTTATAGTGCCCGCGGAAGTTCCACAGGCCGATATGGCCATTTGGCCGGCCGATAAATTTGACCTGCTGATACAGGACAGCGAGGATGTTTTAAAAGATTTTAAAAAGGAATTAGAAGCGTTGGCCCCTGCTGACGGGTTTAAGCCCGGCATTGTTTGCGTTACCGAAGCAGGACTAGTTACCGATGTGCTTACCGGTGCTGCCGCCAAATATCACGCTGATATAATTATAACAGGCACACATGGCGGTGGGAACTTAAGCCGCTTTTTAGTGGGCGACCACGCAAATCAACTTATTGAAAAAAGCGAGGTGCCTGTATTGATTGTGCCCGCCAATTCGCCGTTCCACCATATCGGCAAAATAGCATTCGCTACTGAACTGGTTAATATGGCGCGCGACCTGAAACCGATATGCGACCTGGTAGGCTGGGGAAAACTACTGAACGCTGAAATAATTATTACACACATAGCCGACGAAAATTACGAGGCTTTCAAATTTCAAAAGGAGCTGGCAGAATCATTACTGAGCCTCGCCGATAAATCCCATTTCCCAAACATTCATTACCGGATGATAAAGGAGGACAAGGTAGAAGATGGCCTGGAATGGCTAAGCGAACATGGACAACTTGATATGCTGGCCATGGTGCACCAGCACCGCAACCTGTTTGCAGAACTTTTTGGACACAGTTATACCAAAAAAATGGCCGCACACCTGCAATTGCCCCTGCTTGTTTTCCCTGCATTATCCAACTAAATAGTTTATAACCCATTAAATCATAACATTATGAATGCTTTACCGCCTGATACCGAGCTTGAAAGCGAATTACAGGAACTGTACATTTTGGCAAGGCACTGGCAACAGGATATTGCTTTTATGGAAGAAGAGTTGCAGTTTTTTAAAAATGTGCTTAATAAATACCGGCCAACAGCCACTGCCTCTGACATGGCCTCAAAAAGTGTCGGGTTTAGCCGCGAAATACAAAAGCAGGAAAAACACATAGGCGCACTCAAAACAAAAATCCCTGATTTTATGGCCTTCCTCGAACCTTTTATAGGTGATTTAAAAAAGGGTATGGATATGAGCTTCCTTGACAAATACAACCAGTTGCAAGCTGAGTTGCAGGACTTATTTACCGATGTAAAAGCTACCAAGAAAGCGCTGTTTACCTATACCGAAAGTATAATGAACAGCGAAAAAACAAACTAACCAGCGCAATTAAACATGAAAACTATTGCTGTTCTTGCCGATTTTTCAGAAAGCTCAGTTCATGCCACACGTTTTGCCGTTCATATGGCTAAAAAAATGAAAGCCCGGGTTTTGCTGTTTAGTTTAAATGCCGTAACCGCGCCTAAGCAATTGCAAATGGCAGGTGGTCACCAGGATATGTTTGACTTTGGCGCCGGCAGTGAGCTTGCCGATTTTGCCATAAAAACAGAACTTGAGATGGCGGACCGGTATTTTCCAGGCTCATATTTACCCGAAGTAACTTTCGATTCCAACAGCAGCGAATTGGAAGATGTGATGACATCTATTGCTCATAATAATGAAATTGCGCTGGTTATAACGGCCCCAACCGGAAATGCCGACCTGGCAACTTTTATGCTGAGCGATGCCTGCACCAGGATGATAGATTGGGCAGCCGTGCCGGTGATGGTTATACCGCATTGCGCAGCCGTACGAAACTTTGAAAAGATGGCTTTTGCCACTACCCTGCACGAAGAAGATATTCATTCAATTGCTGAATTAGGTGCGTTGATGGAAGCCTTTACAGCCGAGCTAATGGTTGCCCATTTGAATGAAGACCCTGATAACCTGCAGATACGCGACGCTGAACAAAAACTAAACCGCGACCTTTATAAAAGGCTTAACTGCGGCGGAGTTTACTTCCGGTCGATTGCGGATAACAAACAGTATAAAGACTGGAATTGGTTAAACGCCAATAAAAAAACTGAACTGTTGGCACTTATGCAACACCCGCGCGAACAAATGACCAAATTTTTTACCAGGGGACAAAACCCGCATGCAACCCATCATATTACTGTTCCGGTTATGGTTCTGCCCAAAAGGCCTTAACAGCACAGTGGTTTTAAAATATAAAGGCAGCCCCGGTATTACCAGTGCTGCCTTTTTTAATAACAAAACTTACACAATAGGTTACACCTGTATTCCGCTTAATTGTTCTTCGGATTTGGTTAGTTCATGCAACCAATCCTGCAAAAGCTGCGAAGTTTGGCTGGTCGATTCGGCAAACAGCCCCTTGTAATAGGTAATCCCTTCCTGTAGCTGCAATTTGAATTTTGAAAGTTGCTTTTTCTTCTTATCATTCAACTCATTAATTTGTGCCCGAAGGTCGGTCTGCAAATAATCAATGTACAGGTTAAGCTCTTTGATAAACATGTGCGGCCGCTTAATTTTACCCAGTAAGTCGGTAGCGCCATAAATATGGTTTACCATTTGTTCGAGGCTGTAAATCCCCGAAAAGTACGCCAGGTTAGGGCCGGGGCAAACGGCGACTGCCCTATTTTCTTTTGGTTTTAGCATATCATATTTTATATAAGCTGATGCGCACAAACCTTCGCAAAGGCATATTTTTTCAACAATGGTTTCGTATTGCTTTTCGTACTCAGCTTCGGCAAGTTCCATGGTTTCCAACTGCTGCAATTTTAAGTTCTGATATTCCCTGGATGCGGTGCAGATGGGTTTGTCGGTGAACTCAGTATTGGTAACCAGGTATTTTTTTGTACAAGGGCTGCCGGGGCGGTTATTCTCCAGCCGCTTAAGGCGCTGTACCTCGGCGGTGCTATTTTTAAAGTTATTAAATAGTATGCCCAGTGGCGATGCCCCACTCAAATAAAAGCCGTCCTCGCCCGCTTGCTCTAACTGACGCAGTGTGTCATTATCAACGTTAGTAACTTCGGGGACCAGTAAAAAAGGGCTGCCCCAGCCGGTGGCATCCACCTGGTAATGATTCAGTAAAAATTCATTTTCTGATGCTGTTCCTATTCCGCCTTGCACGCTTAGTTTCTGGCGAGGGGCCGCATCGCACTGAATGCCTTTTTCAAACAATGCGTAATGGTAGCTTTGAAATAACTCCTGCACCATGTCAACCCTTTTCTGTTTAAACTCTTCCAGGATAGGGCCAAGTAAAAACCCTTCGGTAGCGAAGGCATGCCCGCCGCAGTTCAGGCCCGATTCGACACGAAACTCCGACACCCACAAACCTTTTTTAGCCAAAAATTTAGCCTGGATAAACGCCGACCGAAAATCGCTCACTTTTAATATTATTTTTTTACGGAGATAACCATCGGCATCCGGGAAAAAATCGGCAAAAGCTTCAAGATAGCTGTAAAGCCGCGGGTTCATCCCGGCCGACATGATAACAGCCGATTGCAGGTTGCTTTGCGCAAAACCGCGAAGCGCGGCCAGTGCATCGGTATTTTGTTCGCCGGTTGATTCGCCCTGTACCGTATAATTCATTTTATCCACTTTCGACATAATGTTTACATCAATGCTCCCGATACTCATTTCCTGCTTCAGCAGGTATTGAAAATACTGCTTCTGGCGCCCGTCGGGGTAATCAACCATCAAATCATACCCCTGCCTTCGCTGCGAACTTTCGGGCAGCAATTCAAAATACCGGCACAAGTCATTTCCCGGTTCAAATGGCAGGTTCTTTAGTTCGGTAAACTGCCGGTCGACGAGTTTGGCAACCAGGTTTAAATAAGCAGTAATGCGCGCAGCGCGGAAATCAACATCCTTTTTTGTAATCGGGTTATATGCTTCGCCGTTAAGCTGGCTGTGGTACTTGCGCATTCGCTCAATAAGTTCATCGTCAACAATTGACATTACCGACGAAATGCCATACTTAGCAACTTTAAGCGGTGTATCAATGGAATATCCTAATCCCAATACCGGGATGTGAAATTTATGGCCCATAGTAAATTGTTAGGGTGTGATGACTGTTTTTAGCAACAATCCTATTTTTCCCCAAAGCTACGCTCAACACCAGCTTTAAAAACTGATGCAAATCACATTTTAAACATTTGCATATCATTCTTTATAAAAGCGTAACAAAGCAATTTTGAAGAGCAAAGAAACAGGACGATTCGTCGCCAACAATTAATCATTAAATTTATGCTTGACGCAACATACATAACAGCCGATCAGGCTTTAAAACAGGTAAAATCCGGCGACCGGGTTTTTATTCACGGCAGTGCCGCTACACCGATAAACCTGGTTGAAGCGCTTCAAAATAGACATAACGAGCTTTACGATGTTGAATTGGTGAGTATTACTACCCTGGGCGACGTTAATTTTGATATGCCTGAGCACAGGAAGTCGTTCTATTTTAATTCATTGTTTGTTTCGGCAACTACGCGGTCGGTGGTGAACAGCGAAAACGGCGATTATGTGCCGATTTTTTTAAGCCAGATACCGCTGCTTTTCAGAAGGAATATTTTACCAATTGATGTGGCGCTTATACAGGTGTCGCCGCCAGACGACCACGGCTATTGCTCGCTGGGCACGTCTGTCGATATTGCCAGGGCTGCTGTTGACATGGCTAAGTATGTAATTGCACAGGTAAACCCTTTTATGCCACGCACACATGGCCAGGGCTTTGTTCACATTAGTAAAATAAACGCACTGGTTTGGCACGTGGCCGACCTGCCCGAAGTTGATTATTCAAACGGCGCAAGTGATGTTGTTAAGAAGATAGGTTACAATATTGCCTCGTTAATAGAGGATGGCGCCACACTGCAGCTGGGCATCGGCAGCATTCCCGACCAGGTTTTGAAAAATCTGACCACACACAAAAACCTTGGTCTACATTCGGAAATGTTTTCGGACGGGGTTATACCACTAATAGAAAGCGGCAATATCGATAACAGCAGGAAAAAATTAAACCGTGGCAAATCGGTAACTGCATTTTTAACCGGCACCCGTAAATTATATGACTTTGTAGATGATAACCCGGGCATCAGGGTGATGGATATAGGTTACGTTAATGATACCAGTATTATAAGGCAAAACCCGGGGGTTACCGCAATAAACAGCGCTATTGAGTTAGACCTAACCGGGCAGGTATGTTCCGACTCTATAGGCACGTATCAATATTCGGGCATTGGGGGGCAAATGGATTTTATACACGGCGCTTCGTTGTCTGAAGGTGGTAAACCCATTATTGCTTTGCCATCGCAAACCAACAAAGGCATTAGCCGCATTGTGCCGTTTTTAAAAGAGGGGGCCGGTGTGGTAACCACTCGTGGGCATGTGCATTGGGTAGTTACCGAGTATGGCGCGGTTAATTTATTTGGCAAAAGCCTTAAACAGCGTGCAAAGGCGCTTATTGAAATTGCGCATCCGAACCATAAAGAGACACTTGAACATGCTTACTACACCAGGTTTGAAAAAGAATTAGTAATGTAATAGGCGGAAGCATTTATTGAACCAGGAACAACTTAATATTAAAATCATGAAAACCATATTATTACTGACGGACTTTTCGATAAAAGCCGACCATGCAGCATTTTATGCCCTAAAGCTGGCGCAAAAAATAAAGGCAAATTTATTGTTGTGTAATGTGTTTCCTGAATCATCTGTCGATTTTGCTTCGGCACAAATGGCATTGCCGGCTATTACCAATAACACATTCGAAGAAAATAGCATTAGTGACCTGGCTGAGCTTGCCGGGCGTTTACATTTTGAGTTAAGCAAAAATATTGCCGGGGCTCAATTTATACCCGAAATTGAACAATGCAGTATGCCCGGGTCCGTATCAGACGCAGTTAACCAAATAACATCAAGCCGGCATATAATGATGGCGGTTATTGGCACGCATAGCAACGGATTACTGGGCGCGTTTTTCCAGGGCGACCACGCCAGCGAAATTATTGAAAAAGCCAATTGCCCGGTATTGGTTTTGCCATACATGGTGCCATTTCATAGCTTTAAAAAAATATCGTTTGCCACCGACCTTACCCACAACGGCATGGATATATTGCACAGCTTGTATGGCCTGACTAAATATTTCGACTCGGAAATATTGATTACCTATGTAATAGAAGAAAATTCATCAACTAACGAAGAGCAGCAGGTGGTAAAACAATTTTACAATCAAATACCGGCTTCAATAAACTACCCTAAAATTAATTACCGCACCATCAAAAGCAATAATATTACCGCGGGTTTAAATTGGCTGACAGAACACACCGACATCGACCTGTTGGTGCTGATACACCGTAAACGCAGCTTTTTTCAACGACTGTTTGAGGAAAGTGTAACGCATAAACTGGCCGCCCACCTGGTAAAACCTATGCTGGTTTTCCCCGGGTCGAAAGTTTATGAGCCAATGCCGGTGGTATAACAATATTATATCCTTTTAAACCCGGGTAAAAAAAGGCACATCGTCATTTTTGACGATGTGCCTTTTTTATTAAACAATGAAATAATGACACTACAGGCGAAGATTTTTTTTCGAAATAGTTAACGTTAGCCCTCTAATTCGAATAAATACCCGCTGCCATTTCGAGTTTTTGAATATTCCCGTCCGTTAAATTAACGTTTAGGTCATCAAAGTGCTCGCTCCTGTATTTTAATAGCTGCCCGTAGCGTTGTTCCCCGCCGTCAATAAGTTTGGCAATATACTTCAATGCGCCTGCCTTAGCATGTTCCATGGCGCGAAAGCGTGACAAAAACCCGCAATAAATAGGGCCATCGGCCGCGATAAAAAATGCCGGGTGCAGGCGGGAATGTGAACGGCAAGCCGCTTTTATTTTAAAATAATCAGGCGTAAAAAGCTCAAAATCATTGGTTGATATTTCGGTTACCCTGGTATCAGTTTTCATCACCTTATAGAATTTAAAATATGGCTTCCTGCCGCTTTTCGCCATATCTGCGGGGCTGTAAGCCTTAAACTCACAAGCGGTTTCCAGGGCTTCGGCAACCGGTAATGTGCAGGTATCCGCCATGTCTTGTTCGTCTCCGGGTATTATAAATTCACTTTTCATACGATAAAAAATTAATGTATAAAGTTGCGTCAACCAACTGGTTTATTAAATGACGCTCATCATGTAAACAGCGTTTTCAATCATTTAATAGCTGTTTGCCCATCATTTTTCCCCGGTGTATTGGCGTCTACATTTGGTCATAATTAAAAACAACAATCATGAAAAAAAATAACAAACAATTTTCAACCGCTTTTATCATGCTGGTTGCAATTGTATTACTTGGGATACCGCAGCTATTACAGGCGCAAAATACATTCAGGTCTTTCACTGGCAAAGATGCCAACATTAAAGTATTAGGTTCATCTAACATCCACGATTGGACCATGGAATCATCAGTGATGGAAAGCCAGGGCGACTTTAAGTTTGATGCCGACAATCAGCTGCGCTCGCTTACTGCGCTCACCTTCTCGGTAGACGCAAAGAGTTTAAAAAGCGAGCACGAATCGATGGATAACCGCACTTATAAAACTATGAAGGCTGATAAGTTCCCAAAGGTTACTTACAGGCTGAGTTCGGCAGTTATTAGCCTGGTTCAAAAAAACAAATATCTTATTAAAACTACAGGCGAGCTAACCATTGCCGGCGCAACACAAACCATAGCAATGGACATAACCGCGACAGTGGGCCAGGATAAAACTATCATTTGCACCGGTTCGGAAAAACTAAAATTAACCGACTACAAAATTGACCCGCCAAGCTTTATGCTGGGCGCCATGAAAGTAAAAAATGACCTTACCATACAATTCACCTTACAATACAAAAACGCACAACTTTTAACAAAAAATTAATTTAAACATTATGAAAACCAGAATTTTTACCATACTCGGCTTACTTGCAATAGCAGGTGTCAGCCTGATACCAACCGCTGCAAAAGCCCAGGACGGGATGCAATTTTTTCGCCCCAACGGCCAACGCGGACTCAATATATTTGAAACCAACAAAACCGATACAGTTAAATTTACCGGCTTAAAGGTAAAGGTAGGCGGAAATTTCGAGCTAACCTTCCAGGCATTAAAGCAATCAAACACCGCTGCATTTGCAACAAAAACGGGGTTCACCGGCAATGTAAACAGCCTTATGCCCATTATACATGCGTTCCAGTTGCCATCAGCAAACCTTAATATCGATGTTCAGCTGGCCGACGGCGTCCGCATGAATATGACACAGTATCTGGCCGCAAGGCACCACGAAGATACCTGGGTTAAGGGTGGGTATATTCAATTTGATAAATTGTCTTTTCTTCATAGCGAATGGGTTGACAATATCATGAAAAGTGTCAGCATCCGCATTGGCCAAAATGACGTTGACTACGGCGACGCGCATTACCGCAGGAGCGATGGCGGCAATACCATTTACAACCCTTTTGTTGAAAACAACATTATGGACGAATTTTCAACCGAGTTGGGCGCCCAGTTTTATTACTTCCACAATTGCGGCTTGTTTTTGATGGGCGGAATAACCGATGGTGTGCTTAATGAGACCGTTGTACAATCAACCAAAATAGACGCTAAAACCGGCAAGTTAAATAAATACGACCCCGCGATTTTAGGTAAAATAGGTTACGACAAACAAGTGAACAAAGATTTCAGGTTCAGGGTAACCGGCTCATTCTACAGTGTTAACAGTGATTATAGCAACACCCTGATGGGCGGCGACAGAACAGGCTCACGTTATTATAACATATTGGAAAACCAGGCCATAGCAAGTGGTACTACATTAACCAACGCCGTGGATTACAGCCCCTTTAACGGCCGGTTAAACCCCGGTTTTAGCCAGGAAATACATACCTATGTGGGCAACGTGTTTTTGAAATACCAGGGACTGGAGTTTTTCGGAACGCTTGAAAAGGCTAAAGGGCGTAACATTACAGAAACAACATTGCGTACAGCCAACCAATTTGCGGCCGATGTTGTATACAGGTTCCCGCAAGACAAACAAAACTTTTGGGTTGGTTTCCGTTACAACACCGTAACTGCTGCTATTGCAGGCCTTACCACCGATGTAACAGTTAACCGCGAAGCAGGTTCATTCGGATGGTTTTTAACCCATAATGTAATGATGAAAGCCGAATATGTTACCCAGAAATACACAGGCTACCCTGATACCAACATTCTTAACGGCGCAAAATTTAGCGGCGTAATGCTTGAGGCTTCAATAGGGTTTTAATGGATAAGCCAAGCCAGCAGATAAAACAATACGCCCCCGGGAAATTTCGGGGGCGTGTTGTTTTTAAAAAATGTATATGCCATTGCCGGAGAACGTTTTTTATGAGCAGCATCACCTTCCCGGATGATAGCCATCATGTGCTTCTCGGCCATCAAATCTCAACTTTACAACATCATATTCAAACTAATTAAAAATGAAAAAGATACTCATTTCGGGGCTGATAACCGGCTGCTTATTATTTGTATTTAGCTACGGTGGCCTGTTCCTGGCTGTCAGGTTCTTTCCCTCGCTTTTTGTTGAATATAACAGCCCGCTGTTTAACTCCGAAGGCAGCAGGGATATTTTGTTTTACCTGCACCCTTTCATTATCAGCTTTGCGCTGTCGTGGTTTTGGGACCGTTTTAAATCGATGTTTAAAGGGGTGTTTGCTTTACGCGGGCTTGAATTTGGCCTGGTTTATTCAATTATAGCCTTATTACCCGTTATGTGGATTTCGTTTAGCGCCCTTGATATCACTGTGGCAACGGTAGTAAGCTGGTTTGCCTACGGGTTGATACAGGCAATCATTGCCGGGATGGTATTTGCCAAAGTAAACCCCTGATAGTTTAAAACTGCTGTTGCTGATAAAACCCATCGAAGATGTTTTACAAAACTATTATTTTAATAAATTTTTTAATGCTCCAGATAACCGGGGCCTTATTGCCGGTGCATCGCGTACCTGAAGTAAAAAAGTGGGTTGTTAGCGAGAATAGCACGCTGTGCGTTAACGGAACTACAAACGTGAACAAGTTTGCCTGCGAGATTTTAACCTACGACCACCAGGATACCCTTACCATAATTAAAGGTAAAAACGATAAAGATGTGGCCCTGTCAGGCAGTGTTGGCCTGCGCGTGCAAAGTTTTGATTGCCATAACTCGATAATGACCCACGACCTGCGGAAAACGATGAAAGAAAAAGAGTTTCCTGTTCTTCGTATCAGCTTCCTTTCATTAAGTAAAATTCCGGAGCTTAACACGCAGCCTGAAGCCATAACGGGCATGGTTGATATTGAAATTGCTGGCACAAAAAAACGCTTCGCCGTAAAGTATCAAATTTATGCCGATGCCCAAAAGGTTGTTCATTTATTGGGATCGAGGGAGATAAACTTCACCGATTTTCACCTCGTGCCCCCAAGAAAATTGGGCGGCATTATACAAACCAGGGATAAACTCAGTGTTGATTTTCACCTGAAAATGAAAACGCTGGAGTAAAGGCCGGGGCCTGCCGATGTCGTCGCGAAAAATGATAACAGTCACATTTTTACCAGCCAGGCATCACGTGTTGTTAACGCCTATCTGCGCAGTTTTGATAAAAATAAAATTGTTGAGATGACGGAAAGCACAACACTTGTAAAACCCGCCTGCTACCACTGCGGAGATGACTGCTTAACCACTGAATTTGTTAGCGATGAAAAGCAATTTTGCTGCCACGGCTGCCAAAGCGTGTATAGTATTTTAGCGGGCTCGGGTATGTGCAGCTACTACAGCTATAACTCGCACCCGGGTGCTACAAGGACAAGGATTGATAAGCGTTTCGATTATTTAAGCGAACCGTCAATCCTTTCGGAGCTGCTGGATTATACCGACGAACGCATTTCAATTATCACCCTTTATATACCGCATATACATTGCAGCTCGTGCCTGTGGCTGCTGGAGCAATTAAACAGGTTTAGCCCGGCTATCCATTACTCAAGGGTTGATTTTTTGAAAAAACAGCTCATCGTAAGGTTTGATAACCGGCAATACAGCCTGCAGCAATTGGTTGAGCTGCTTTACGACATAGGCTACGAACCACTCATCAGCCTGCAGGACATCATTAAAAAACAAAATACCGCCGAAAAGGGCAACCTTGTGCAGCGCATAGCAGTTGCCGGGTTCTGTTTCGGTAACGTAATGCTGCTAAGCTTTCCCGAATACTTCGGCCTTTCGGTTTATGAGCAAACGTTTAAGCACTTTTTCGGGTACCTCAATATTCTGTTTAGCCTGCCGGTGGTTTTTTACAGCGGCCGCGGCTATTTTGTAAGCGCCTTTAATAATTTAAAAGCCCGGGTGCTGAATATCGATTTTCCGCTTGCGCTGGGTATTGCGGTACTTTTTGCGCGCACGGTAATTGAAAACCTAACCCACACCGGCGCCGGCTTTGCCGATACGCTTTGCGGGCTGGTGTTTTTTTTACTGGTTGGCAAATTTGTGCAGCAAAAAACCTATCACCATATATCATTCGAGCGCGACTACCGCTCGTTTTTCCCGGTGGCGGTGCAGGTTTTAAGCGATGGGGTTGAAAAGCCCCTGCCGCTTGCAAAACTCGTAATGGGGCAGCGCATGGTTATCCGCCATAATGAAATTATCCCGGCCGACGCTATTTTGTTAAAAGGCCAGGCACTGATAGATTTCAGCTTTGTAACCGGCGAATCGGTACCGGTAAACCGCACGCTGGGCGAGATAATTTATGCAGGCGGCCGCCAAACAGGCGAAGCCATTGAACTGGAAGTTGTTAAACCTGTTTCGCAAAGCTACCTGACCCAGCTATGGAACAACGAGGCGTTTACCCGCAAGCAGGATAACCGAATGAAAACCTTTAACGAAACCGTAAGCAAATACTTTACTGTTGTATTAATCATAATTGCCGTTGCATCGCTGCTGGCATGGCTGCCCTTTAATTACCGCACTGGTATTGATGCATTTACTGCCGTGCTGATTGTGGCCTGCCCCTGTGCGCTTGCCCTAAGCACACCGTTTACCATGGCCGCAGCCCTGGGGATTTTTGACCGCAACAGGTTTTATCTGAAAAACACCGCCGTTGTTGAGGAATTGGCCCGGATTGATACTTTGGTGATGGATAAAACCGGCACCATTACAAACGGAACAAGTAAACGCATTGTGCTTGGCGGCGAACTAACGGACGCACAACAGCAAATAATTTACACCGCCTGCCGCAATTCCATCCACCCGCTAAGCCGCATGATATGCCAGTATTTTGGTGAACTGAAACCACTTAATGTGACCGGATACAAGGAAGTACCAGGTAAAGGCATCGACGCAACCATTGCCGGTCACCATGTGAAGGTAGGAAGCGGCAATTTAATATTCGGCTATTTTATGGAGACGAAGCAAATGACCCGCGTTCATTTAATGATTGATGGGGCCTACCTGGGCTATTTTGGCTTTGACCAGGAGTACCGGAACGGGATGGAAAATATCGGGCAATTGGCCCCTGGATACGATTTATACTTACTATCGGGCGACCAGGACCATGAAAGAAATGAACTGGTCCGTTTTTTTCATGATGATGCCAAAATGTTCTTTGGAAAATCGCCCCAGCAAAAGCTTGACATTATTAAAAACCTGCAGCAGAACGGGCACAAAGTAATGATGATGGGTGATGGGCTGAACGATTCGGGCGCACTCAAACAAGCCGACCTTGGCATTGCGGTAACCGATAACGTAAACAATTTTTCGCCGGGCAGCGATGCCATTTTGGATGGGCAATCATTCAACAAACTACCGGCATTCCTACGCTTTTCAAAAGACACGGTTAACATTATCCACCTGTCGTTTCTTATATCGCTAACCTATAACCTGGTTGGGTTAAGTTACGCAGTTACGGGTCACCTTTCGCCATTGGTTGCTGCAGTTTTAATGCCTTTAAGTACCGTAACAATTATATCATTCACCACGCTGGCCACACACTTTGCAGCAAAAAAACGAAAATTAACATGAATATCATCTATTTCCTAATTGGTTGCAGCGTGCTGATGGCGCTGATTTTTTTAGGCGCGTTTTTTTGGGCTCAGCGTAGCGGCCAAAACGACGATCTGTACACGCCCTCGATGCGGATTTTGCTGGATGATGAGTTAAAAGACGACAAAAAGTGATTTTAATCACATCTAAACACAACTGTCATCATTCTGCCGGTTAGCCAGCCTTTATAGTTTTACACCCATAAAATACAACACTTTATGCAGCCCGAAAATTTTTATTATGACAACAAAATCGTCCGGAATTTTGGTATCGCTACCGTAATCTGGGGGATAATCGGCATGACTGTAGGCCTGATTGTGGCTATACAGCTGTACCATCCGGCGGCCAATATGGGCAACCAATATACCACCTATGGCCGTATCAGGCCGCTCCACACCAATGCAGTTATTTTTGCATTTGTAGGCAACGCCATTTTTATGGGGGTTTATTATTCCCTGCAACGCTTACTAAAAGCCAGGATGTTTAGCGACACCCTGAGCCGCATTCATTTTTGGGGATGGCAGTTGATTATACTCTCCGCTGTTATTACCCTGCCGCTGGGTTTAACCACATCGCACGAGTATGCCGAATTGGAATGGCCAATAGATATTGCCATAACCATTATTTGGGTGGTATTCGGCTGGAACATGTTCGGTACTATTTTTAAACGCCGCGAACGGCACCTGTATGTAGCCATATGGTTTTATATAGCCACGTTTATTACTATTGCAGTTTTACACGTTGTAAACTCGTTCGAGTTACCGGTATCAGCCTTTAAAAGCTATATGGTTTATGCGGGCGTACAGGATGCACTGGTACAATGGTGGTACGGGCATAACGCGGTTGCGTTTTTCCTGACCACGCCATACCTGGGCATGATGTATTACTTTTTGCCAAAAATGGCGAATCGCCCTATTTACTCGTACAAATTAAGTATTCTCCACTTTTGGGCGCTTATTTTCATTTACATCTGGGCCGGCCCTCACCATTTGTTATACACCACGTTGCCCGGTTGGGCACAATCACTGGGCGTAGCATTTTCAATTATGCTGATAGCCCCGAGCTGGGGTGGTATGATCAATGGCTTGTTAACGTTACGTGGTGCCTGGGACAAGGTGCGCGATGATGTTATCCTGAAATTTATGGTAGTTGCCCTTACCGCTTATGGCATGGCAACATTTGAGGGCCCCATGCTGTCGTTAAAACAGGTAAATGCAATTGCCCATTTTAGCGATTGGATTATAGCCCACGTACACGTTGGCGCCCTCGGCTGGAACGGCTTCCTTACCTTTGCCATGCTGTACTGGCTGATACCGCGCATTTACAAAACTGAGCTATTCTCCAAAAAACTGGCATCTTTCCACTTTTGGATAGGCACATTGGGGATACTGTTTTATGCAATACCAATGTACTGGGCCGGCTTTACCCAAAGTCTTATGCTGAAGGAATTCACGGCCGAAGGCATGTTAAAATACCCCAACTTCCTTGAATCGACCTTACAGATACTGCCTATGCACATGATGCGTTCTGCGGGTGGCGCCATGTATTTGCTGGGGGTAATAGTTATGGGTTATAACCTTACCCGCACCGCTTTGCAGGGTAAACTGGTTGCTAACGAAGCTGCCCAGGCTATGCCATTAGCGCCAGTGCATACTATTGCCCGCGAAAGCGCCTGGCACCGCAGGCTTGAGCGTAAACCTATTCAAATGCTGATAGCAGCGTTGCTGGTGATACTGGTAGGTACGTTTGTCGAACTGATGCCAACATTAACCATATCATCAAACATACCAACAATAGCCGCGGTAAAACCTTATAGCCCGCTTGAGTTGCAGGGCCGTGATTTGTACATCCGCGAAGGTTGCGTAAACTGCCACTCGCAAACGGTCAGGCCTTTCCGGTCAGAAACCGAGCGGTATGGCGAATACAGTAAAGCCGGAGAGTTCGTTTACGACCACCCATTTCTTTGGGGCTCAAAACGTACAGGGCCCGATTTGGCACGCGAAGGCCAGAAATATGGCAACGCCTGGCACTATAACCACCTGATGGACCCGCGCCTGATGTCGCCGGGTAGTATCATGCCTGAGTATGGCTGGCTGCTTACCCAAACGCTGGATACCAGTTTAACCGTGGCCAAAATAAATGCCATGCGCACGCTGGGGGTGCCTTATGCACCGGGATACGAAAAAGTTGCCAATGCCGATCTTGACAAACAGGCCAAGGCAATAGCCGCCAATTTGGGTACGGATCACATTAAGGTAAAAAGCGATAAGGAAGTGATAGCCATTATTGCCTACCTGCAGCGCCTTGGAACCGATATTAAAGCAAATAAAACAGCCAATAAATAATTATATCATGTTTAAGCAATTTACAGAAAACATTAACGCAAACCAGGCCTACCTGCTGTTCTCGCTGGCCATATTCTTTGTGTTTTTTATTGTAGTAACCATTATGCTTATCCGCATACGTAAACCCCATGTCGACCACATGAGCGAGTTGCCATTGCACGATAGCGATACCGACACACCTCAATCATTACAGTTATGAAATACCTGCGAATAATTTTTCTATTAGTAATACTAATAAATATGCAGCCGCTTAAAGCAGCTGCCGACAGCCTGCTGCCCGGCGAAACAATGGATTATATTGGATATGGAGCCATTGTTACCGTGCTGCTACTGCTGATTATTGCCATGTTTGTTTTGTTAAAAGCTTTTAAGGTTTTAACCCGGGTATTATTAAAATTACAAGGATTTACCGAAGAGCAAATTATTGCAGAAACAACACCGGCAAAAACGGAAAAGAAACCCAAAGCCGAAGTTTGGGAAAAGCTGCTTTCATTAAGGCCGATGGCCGAAGAGAAGGAATTATTGATTGCCCATGATTACGATGGAATTGAGGAGCTGGACAACCCGATACCCGCCTGGTTTATGTGGTTATTTTACAGCTCCATTGTATTTGCGGTATGTTACCTGCTGATATACCATGTATTTAATGCCGCGCCGCTGCAATACCAGGAGTATAAAATAGAAATGGCCCAGGCCGATGCTGCTAAAAAAATATTTTTAAGCAAAGCCGCTAACAGGGTTGATGAAAACAGCGTAAAGCTAGTACACGACCCTGTAACGCTTGCATCGGGCAAAGCAATTTTTATATCGACTTGTGCAGCCTGCCACGGCGAACATGGCCAGGGTAACGTTGGCCCTAACCTTACTGATGATTACTGGCTGCACGGCGACAAAATTAACGACTTGTTTAAAACGATAAAGTACGGCGTACTTGCAAAAGGTATGCCTACCTGGGAAAAACAGTTGTCGCCAAAACAAATATCAGATGTGTCAAACTATATAAAATCATTACATGGCACAAACCCTGCAGGCGCTAAAGAACCACAGGGGACTAAGGAAATTGATAACGACGATAAAATTGCGGCTAACAATTAAACAATGGATGGACTACTGGTAGGTAAGGAAGCTGAAAAACGCAAGTGGGTATACCCGCTTATCCGCAAGGGCAGGCTGTATAAGTGGCGGTCGTGGATTAGCTATGCTTACCTTATCCTGTTTTTCGCAGGACCGTTTTTGAGGATAAAAGGTCAGCCGTTGTTAATGCTGAATTTTATTGACAGGCAGTTTGTAATCCTGGGGCAGGTTTTCTGGCCACAGGATATCTTCCTGTTTGTGCTGGCCACGCTGGTTTTTGTGGTTTGCGTGGTGCTTTTTACCATCGCCTTCGGTCGTATATTTTGCGGGTGGATTTGCCCGCAAACCATTTTTATGGAGATGGTTTTCAGGAAGATTGAAGAATGGGTTGAAGGCGATGCAAATCGCCGCAAAAAAGTAGATGCCGGGCCGTGGACAAGGGAAAAAGCTTTAAGGAAAACAGCCAAGCATTTTTTATTTGTAGTGGTTTCGTTTTTAATAGCAAATACATTCCTGGCTTATATAATTGGCAGCCAGGGTTTAATAAAAATTATAACCGAACCTGTTAATTTACACTGGGCGGGCTTTATCAGTATCTGGATATTCACCATTATTTTTTACCTGGTATACAGCCAGGTCCGCGAGCTGGTGTGCACCGTATTTTGCCCCTATGGCAGGCTACAGGGGGTATTTCTTGATCCGGATACGCTGGTTGTTGCCTATGATGACGCCCGTGGCGAGCCACGCGGGAAACTTTCAAGAACAGCCGAACCCTTAAATGTAAAAGGCGACTGCGTTGATTGCGGGCTCTGCGTAGCTGTTTGTCCAACAGCAATTGACATTAGGCAGGGCACACAAATGGAATGCGTTAACTGCACGGCCTGCATTGATGTATGCAACGACGTAATGCATAAAATAAACAAGCCGTTAAACCTGATAGGTTTTTACTCGGAGAATATGATTCATAAGCAGCAAAAGCCAACCTTTACCGGGCGTATGGCAGGCTACAGCGGAATTATTGTTGTGTTGATGTCGGTGCTTTGTTATTTTATTTTTAGCCGGGGCGATATGAGCATCGAGGTATTACGCGGTGCGGGCATGCTTTACCAGGAACAAAAAGGCGGCTATATCAGCAATATTTACAATGCCGAAATTATCAATAAATCAAACACCGGCAGGGATATCAGCATCAATACGAGCGACCCTTCGATAAAAATAAAGTACATACAGGCACCGGGCAAGGTGTTGGCAGGAGGCTCGGTAAAAACTGTGTTTTTCCTGATGGTTCCGGCGTCGCATATTACCTCGCCAAAAACAGATATTAAGATAAACCTGGTATTTGATAAAAAAGTAGTTCAAACAGTGAGCACTTCATTTGTAGGACCGATAAACGATTAAGAATATGAACTGGGGAAAAGGAATAATAATAGGAATGGTCATTTTCATGCTGTTTATTATCAGCATGTGTGTTTACATGTTCCGAATGCCGGCCGATGAGTACGACCATCAATACTATGAAAAGGGCCTGAATTTCGACAGGGATTTTGATAAGGAAAAACAAGTTGTTGCAGACCATGCTCAGCCTGTGATCAACATTGACGCCGGGCAGGCACACATCACTTTTACAAAACCAGCGAACGGAACAGCCAGGTTTATCAGGCCATCAAGCGAGGCGCTCGACAAAACATTTCAACTAAAAACAACTGCTGATAACAGCGCAAGTTTAGCCTTAAATGATTTAGTTGCCGGCAGGTGGCGGGTTGTGCTTGATTGGAAAAGCGGCAATAAAGCCTACCTGTACCAACAGGAAGTGTATATAAAATGAACACGAATTTAATAGCTTTTTTTATTGGCTTGTTTGGCAGCGTACATTGCATTGGTATGTGCGGGCCGCTGGCATTTGCTGTACCATCGTTTCATTCGCGCTGGTGGCTGGTGGTGGCCGATAAGGTAACCTATAACCTGGGCCGCGTTATTACCTACTCATTTCTAGGGTTATTAATTGGCCTGCTGGGCAGGCAGTTGTGGCTAGCCGGCCTGCAGCAGGGTGTAAGCATCCTTAGCGGCCTGCTTATAATGGCTGCCGGGTTTTCAAGGTTATTTAAAATTAGATTCTCCCAAAGCGGGTTTATCTCTAAAATGCTTTCCCCTATTAACAGGCTCCTAACACATGCGCTTAAGCATAAGGCCGGCCATTTGGCAATAGGCTTGCTTAACGGGTTTTTACCTTGCGGTTTTGTTTACCTGGCCCTGGTTGGGGCGGTTAACACGTCATCGCCGCTGGCATCGGCGCAGTACATGTTTTGGTTCGGCATGGGTACCTTCCCGTTAATGCTTATTGCAACTGTCAGCTCGGGTTTTATCGGCCCCGCAGTGCGGCGTGGCATTAACTGCGGCATGCCCTATGTAATGGTATGTTTGGGCCTTTGGTTCCTGGTTCGCGGTTTGGGCCTCAATATCCCCTATCTCAGTCCTGCAAAACAGTCTTCGGACGTAACCATTTGCCATTAATCTTCAATTATCCCGCCTTTTTCATCTCCCGAGGCATCCTTGATTTACGCTCTTCTATTCGATATTTTCGGGATAATCCGGGCGCTGATAATATGATAAATGTCACTTTTTGCAAGGGCTTCCGTCATGGCGTAAGAGACGAAGTTGGCTGATATTTGCTATATAAAAATTCAATTATGGCAACTTCAATTAGTCACGCCGGACAATGGACTCAAACACCGGCAACAACAACAAATTCAACAAATATTTTTAATAAATGGGCGGCCTTTACCCAAAGCCAGTCCGAAAACAAAACCTTTTGGTTTTTATTGTCGCTTGTGTTCCAGGGCATATTTTTTCTGCCTCTGCCAGCCCTGCTGATTTATTATTTTAACGCGCCTACACTTATTGTTGTGATAACGCTTACCCTGTTTTTTGCAAACATTATTGCAGGCATGGGTGGCGCCAGTACACAAACGTTGCTTAAATTATTTGCAGCCAGCATAGCTATCCAGGTGTTGATGACTATTATTTGCATACTTTAATTATTAAGCCTTGCTTATTACCAGGCAGGGTATAAGTTAATATACTGTTGATGGGGAAGATTGCCAATAAAGTTTGGCAGTCCCCGGAATATGTTGTCCGCTTTCTCCCTAATTAATCAACCGGTGTTTTGGTTGCACCGGGAAACACTTTTGGTGTGAAAGATTGGAGAAAAAGAAGAAAGTGAAATTGGGAGGGCGGACAGCTATACCGGGTATTAAAATTTGAATAATAAAAATGCGCAAGGGAGTTTTACTGATAAATTTAGGAACGCCGGTTAGTCCTTCGGTCAATAATGTGCGAAAATATTTGGCCGAGTTTTTAATGGACCCCAGGGTTATTACGCTTCGCCCCCTGTTTCGTTTTTTACTGGTGCGCTGTTTTATTGTACCTTTCCGGGCGCCTAAATCTGCCAGATTATACCGCAAAATTTGGGACAAGCAAACCGGTTCGCCTTTGTTGCATTACAGCAACCTGCAGCAACAGCTACTAAAAATGGAGCTTGGCGGCAGCTATGTGGTTGAGCTTGCCATGCGTTACCAGTACCCGTCGATAGAACTGGCTTTAAATAAATTAAAAGCTGCCAGGGTTGAAAGCATCCGGGTAATACCTATGTTCCCCCAGTACGCATCTGCAACCAGCGGTTCGGTAATTGCCAGGGTGATGGAAGTAATAAACAAATGGCCGGTTATTCCATCTATCTCATT
The DNA here is from genome assembly GCA_040003105.1 of Mucilaginibacter sp. Lineage (GTDB taxonomy): Bacteria > Bacteroidota > Bacteroidia > Sphingobacteriales > Sphingobacteriaceae > Mucilaginibacter. The sequence goes on from JBDUDE010000664.1 coordinate 22,163, forward strand.
CGTCAACTCATTTCATGATAATGATTTAATGATTGAGGCTTTTGCCCAAAATGGCAGAAAATACCTGGAAGAAAGTTATGACCACATACTGTTTAGTTTTCATGGTTTACCCGAGGCCCAATTAAAACAATGCGACACTATCGGCAACCTTTGCCGGCAGAAAAAAGGCTGCTGTGATAAACTTACCGCCTTAAATTTTAATTGTTATGCAGCTCAGTCACATCATACCGCGCAGCTCATAGCCCTGAAACTAAATTTCCCTGCAACCAATTACACGGTTTGTTTTCAATCAAGACTGGGCAAAGATGAATGGATAAAACCTTATACTACAGATATTATCAGGTACATGGCGCTCGCCGGTAAGAAAAGGCTGCTGGTTTTTTGCCCCGCATTTGTTGCCGACTGCCTGGAAACAGTTTATGAAATCGGGATTGAATACCGTGATATATTTTTAGCCGCCGGGGGCCAGCACCTGCAACTGGTTGAAAGCCTGAACGGTTCGCCAATATTTACGCAAGCGTTAAAAGAACTTGCTTTGCAAAACCCTCCTGTTTTAATGCATCAAAGCGTTTAAATATTAACACTTGTAACATTAGATATAATGACAAAGCCGGCTATGACCAGCAATATCAAAACGATTGCGGTTAGTATTGCCAGGGCGAAATTTATATTCATACTTAATTAGGGGTTCAATAGTTTAATTAATAACAAAGGCAGGCACCTTAAACATCTCCCTCAAGGGGTGACTATCTAAAGCCTTTTGCCGGCGGTACGCAATTTTTTCGGTTTAGTATCAGAGCAAATTTTTAGCAATATTCCAGCAGGCAATTATCACCCCGGCCATCATGGCTAATCCAATAACTATAAACATTACTACTGAATATGAAGGTTTCTCAATCATTTGCATCCGTACTATGGTATATTATGCTATTTACATGCAAGCTGGTCGCGTTTTCAGATGGCCATACTAAATAATTGTGTTGTTGGTTTATCGGCCCAAAGCCTTTCGTCAAGCGCCATGCAGACGTTGCGTAAATAGCGTTTGCCTAGTGGGGTTACTTTTAACTCCCACGAGTTAAGCTCAATTAACCCATCATCAGCAAGCGGCTTTAACCGTTCAACGCCATCAAACAGTGCATCGCATCCGTCAATATGATAGTTCCAAGTAGTGTGCCCCTTACACATAATGTTTAAAATGTGTTTGCGCATCAGCAGGTCACTATGCGTTAATATATGGCCCTTAAAAACCGGCAAAACATTGTTGTTTATAAGTTGCAGGTATTCTTCAAGGCGTTTCACATTTTGTGCAAACGCATAGTACGAGTCGCTTATTGACGACACGCCAAGCCCGATTAACATTTGTGTATGCTGAGCCGTGTATCCCATAAAGTTGCGGTGCAGGGTGCCTTTAATTTCCGCTTCAAAAAGCGGGTCCTCAGGTAGCGCAAAATGGTCCATGCCAATTTCTTTAAACCCATGGCCCCGCAAAAGGCTGCGCCCTATTTCATAAAGTTTGCTTTTGTCATGGGCATCCGGGAGGTCTTTTTCGGTAAATAAACGCTGACCAGGCTTTATCCATGGCACGTGCGCGTAACTGTAAAAGGCTATCCTATCAGGCATAAGCTCGGCCACCAGCCTCATTGTATTGGCCAGGCCCTCCATTGTTTGCAGCGGCAGGCCATAAATAAGGTCGTAATTTATTGATGTGTAACCTATTGCCCTGGCGGCTTTTGTTATGGTTTCAACCTGTTCAAAGGTTTGGTGCCGGTTAATAATGGTTTGTACCACCGGGTCAAAGTCCTGTATGCCCAGGCTTATCCTGCGGAAACCAAGGTGATATAATGTCGTCAAATGTTCAATGGTAGTATTTGCCGGGTGCGCTTCGAAGCTAAACTCCGCTTCCGGGTGAACATCCGCATCTTGCAAAAGGCGAGAAATAAGCCTGTGCAAATTAGGTGAGCTAAAAAATGTTGGCGTGCCGCCTCCCAAATGTATTTCTTTAACCACAGGCCTTCCGCCCATAACATCCAGGTACATTCTCCACTCCTTAAGTACGGCTGTAATATAGGGGTCTTCAACCTGGTGGTTTTTGGTAATGCGGGTATTGCAGCCGCAATAGGTACACAAACTCTCGCAAAAAGGAAGATGAATATAAATGCTTATACCTTCATTGTCATTACTTTCAACAAACGAACGCCTTACCGATTGCTTCCATTCGGTAACATTAAACGAGTTTGTATCCCAGTAAGGCATTGTTGGATAACTGGTGTAGCGCGGGGCCGGTACGTTGTATTTGCTGGCAAGGTCGTTGATCATATTTTCTATAGCTAAGAATGAGCGGGTTTTTCGGAGATACTTTTGGTACAGTCATTCGCACAGGCACAAGCCTTCCCAACGCATTTATTAATGTTCCATAAGTCGAGGCTTTTGATGGTTTGGTCGGCAATTTCCTGTAGCGCTTCTTTGGTTAGGTAAGCCTGGTGAGGGGTTATCAGCACGTTGGGGTGGTCCATCAAATTCTGAAGCAGGGGGGCTTTAAGCAGATCGCCGCTGTGGTTTTCAAAAAACAGGCCTTTTTCAAATTCATAAACGTCCAGGCCCAGGTAACCCACTTTGCCGGTTTCAAGCGCCGTTAACACATCGGCAGTATTAATAAGTGCCCCACGCGATGTGTTTATTAACATTACACCTTTCTTCATTTGTTCCAGCGCTTCCTTTTGTATGATGTGTTTTGTATCGGCATTAAGCGGAATATGCAGGGAGATAACATCGGCCGAGCTTAAGAGGTACTCCAGCGAGACCGACTTTACACTACGCAGCGCTCGCGGGAAATCAATATCGTAACCTATCACCGTGCAACCAAGCCCGTTATAAATGGAAGCTATCGCCTGCCCGGTATTACCCATGCCTATAATGCCAACAGTTTTGCCCGAAAAATTGAACCCGATGAGGTCTTCATTTCTAAAATCAAAATCATGGGTGTGTTGATTAGCCTTTATAATTTGGCGGTTCAGCGCAAAGGCCATCCCCACCGCATGTTCGGCTATAGCTTGTGGCGGATAAGATGGAATATTGGCTATCTTAATACCGTTAGCTGCGGCGGCCTCTTTATCAATATGGTCAGTACCGGCCGATCTGGTTACAATAAATTTGATGCCCAGTGCCGCCAGTTTTTCTATTACCTGTGCTGATAAATCATCATTTACGAAAACAATAACCGCATTTTTACCCTCCGCATAAAAAGCAGTATCAGGCCCCAAAGGATTGGAAATAAGGGTAATATCGTGTTTTTTTTGATTAGCTTTCGCTAAATACTCTTTTTCAAAGGGCTTAACACTATAGGCTACAGCTTTCATCCGTTATAATATTTATAAGAACAAAGCTACCGTAATGGTTACGTGCAGAGTATGAGCGGCATCAGCCAAAAAAGTGATGTGCGTCAGTTTTTCATCCTGGCAAGTTTATCAGGGTTTAAGATGGTAATCAGGCTTCCTTTTTTGTCAATCAATCCTTCATCTTTAAAGTCAGACAGGGTACGGCTAACTGTTTCGGTAGCCATACAAGCCATGGCAGCCAAATCTTCGCGAGTAACTTTAAAACCTTCGGCGCTGGCGGCGTGTTGTTTATGCATCCGCACCATGGCCTCGGCCATTCTTTTACGTACCGAATGGTAGGCAAGCTGCATCAACTGGTCTTCTTTTTCCCTGATATCGTTAGCCAAAATTTTAATAAACTCGCGGGCCACTTCGGGGTACAGGTTAAGCAGTTGCTCCAATTGGTCCTTCGGTATAAGGCACAGCGTGCTATCCTCAAGCGCAGTGGCTGTATCTGAATAGGCCTCGTTTGAAAGAAGCGCATTTACGCCAATATAGTCATCATCGCTAAAAATGCCGGTCATCAGTTCCCTCCCGTCTTCGGCCAGCTTTATCGTTTTTACTTTGCCGCTAATAACCAGGTAGAGCCCGCTGCCTTTATCGCCATCGTAATAAATAACCTGGTTTTTTTTAAACTGGCGGGCTTTACGCTCACTGATGATTTTTTTCAGTTCGTTAAGGCCATCGTTTTTGGATATGAGGGTGTTTAACCTGTCTAATGATTTGCTGTAGAAATTTTGCTGCAGCTCCTTTTTCTTCAGCCTGCTTTCAATGGCATTCAATAGGTCCATATCGTCAAACGGCTTGGTAAGATAATCGTCTGCGCCCATTTCCATGCCCTTTCTTAAATCCAGGCGCTCGGCTTTTGCCGTCAAAAATATAAATGGCGTGGCTGCAGTAGCGGGGTTTTTATTAAGCATATACAATACGCCGTAACCATCAAGCTCGGGCATCATAATATCGCATAAAACAATATCCGGCACATTTTTCAGGGCCAGGTCAACACCTGTTTTACCATTATCGGCCTCAAACACCTGGTAACCTGCCAACTCAAGAATTTCGACCACGTTTTCGCGGATGTCGTTATTGTCCTCAATTATCAATACTTTTTTGCTCATGATATTGGAAATGTAATAGTGAATAAAGTACCCTTATTAACATCACTGCTAAATTCAATCCGCCCTGCCATAAGGCTGGTGTACCGCGCTACAATGTTTAAGCCCAAACCTGTACCCGGAATGTTGCCGGTATTGTGCGCACGAAAAAACGCCTCGAATAAATGTTTTTGGTCGGTATCGGGTATGCCAATGCCGTTATCTTTAACGGTTATTACACATTGCTGCCCGGTAACCTCGGTGTTAAATTCTATAAACGTGTTTTCGCCCGAATATTTAATGGCGTTGGCAACAAGGTTTATTACGCAATTTTTTAACAGGTTTGGGTCCAGTTTTACCATGCTGCGTGTGCCCGTGTGCTGGTAAATAATATTTTGATTTTGCTTGGCGACCATCTGCATTTCTTCGGTTATTTCTTCTGATAGCTTTACAATATCGAAAGGGGTGAATGATGGTTCTACCTTGCCTGCTTCCAGCTTCTCGAGCGAAAGGAAGTCGTTAAGGATAGTAGTTAAATTGCCAACCGAATTTTTAATTTTTGCAACGTGCTTACGAATGTTTTCATTTTCAAAAGGCAACGCATATTTTTCAATAAGTGAGGCTGATAGTTGAATGGCGCTCAACGGGGTGCGGAACTCGTGCGATGCCATTGAAACGAAGCGGCTTTTTAATTGCCCCAGTTCCTTTTCTTTTTCGAGCGAAAAACTTACTTCTTCTTTCGCCCGCTGCAGCGCCTGGACCGTTTCCTTTAGCGAATAGGTTCGTGTTTCGACTAGTTCTTCCAAATGTGCAGCATATTCTTTTAATTGCGCCTCCGCCTCTTTCTCCCGGCTCAAATCGTGAATAAAACCTGCATAAATTTTCCTGCCTGCAAACGGAACATCACTAACACCCAGCCTGAACGGAAATGTTGCGCCATCTTTCTTTAACCCGGTTACTTCCCTGCCGATACCAATTATATGCGGTTCGCCGGTTCGCTGATAGCGATGGATATACTCGTCGTGCTGGCTTTTGTACGGCTGGGGCATCAGTGTCGAAATATTTTGACCTATCACCTCTTCGGGTGTGCATAAAAACAGCTTGCATGCCGCCGGGTTAATGGATTCAACAATGCCGTGCCCGTCAATGGTTATTATTCCATCAATGGCATTGTCAATTATTGCTTTTAACAGGGCGGCGTTTTCCATAAACTCGTTTGGCATTAATGATAGATGTACGGGTTAATGATACTTATCACAAATATCATTGATGGCAAGCTAATAAAATATAGCCGGTTTCATGTACAAATATGACCGTTGTCATTTTTTGAATGGAACATCCTCTAAAAATCCACCTGCAGCTATTGTATAGCTGATAATGTAACCTGATAACAAACAGGTTGTTTGCTGATGTTCGTCATATTTTATCAGCATTAATTTAAAAATATTTACAAAACAATAAATCGCCAAAAAAACAAAAAACACTTAAGTATAAAACTGTTGATATGGGTAATTCAGAAATTCAATTTTTAGATGGGCCGCAGTCGCGACTTAAGGAGCTAAAGTTTACTTTCGAAACCATGCGCGACCTTATCCGCGGATTTCGTGCGCTGCATTTTATCGGACCTTGTATAACTGTGTTTGGTTCGGCCAGGTTTAAAGACGGGCATCCTTACTATGAGCTTACCCGCAAAGCTGCGGCCGAATTTGCAAAACTTGGCTTTACTATTCTTACAGGTGGCGGCCCCGGGTTAATGGAAGCAGCTAACCGTGGCGCCCGCGATGTTGGCGGCCATTCGGTTGGCTGTAATATTCAGCTTCCTGTTGAACAGCAGCCAAACCCATACCTCGACAAATGGGTTTATATGCAGCACTTTTTTTTGCGGAAGGTATTGCTGATAAAGTACTCGTTTGCCTTTGTTGTAATGCCCGGTGGCTATGGCACGCTCGACGAATATTTTGAAGCGCTCACCCTGATACAAACCCATAAGATTAAGGATTTTCCGATTGTTATATTCGGTAAGGAATATCATAAGGAGCTGCTGGAACACATTGAAACGATGAAAAAGGATGCCACTATAAGCGAACCGGATACCCATCTTTACCTTGTAACCGATGATATTAATGAAGCTGTGGAATTAATAAAAGAAAAAAGTATAAAGCGATACGGCCTAAAACCGAAACCCAAATCAAAACCCAACTGGTGGTTGTTTGAACACCGGTAAGCGCTTTCCACTAATAAACTTGTACCATTATCTAAGGTGTTGCTAGGTGATGAGGATCACTTATTGAGGTGACGGCAATCATTTCATCCGGGGCGATTATTTCGAATTTAGCAGTCGGTAATATTTACAATTTAATACTTATTAAAAACAGGCCAGTTATGCACCCAACAATTACAAAGCCCGACCGCACGCTGCAATATTATGTTATTGCACGTAAATGGTTATCAGACCTGGAATTTTTTAAAATAGAAACCGCATATCTGCACCGGCTGATGAATGATTACATAGTGCGCTTACAGGACACCGAACACATACACCAGCTTATTGAAGTTGGTAAGGAACTTAAAAAGCTGGAGCAAATGGAAATAAACAATATGCTGGCCAGCCAGATAACACAGCTGGAACTGATGGCCGAAGATATTATTCCTGAAGACTCCGAATCGCTGGCGGCTACACAGGTTCAGCTGGAGTATTTTATCACCAACCTTAATCACCAATTCCGTAAAGTAAAGCAGGAATTGTTCAGGCTGGTACTTGATGTTAAGCATAAATACAAAATTATAGCCAACTAAATCTCACCCTGC
>JBDUDE010000767.1:0-2739 GCA_040003105.1 Mucilaginibacter sp.
GAGCTCATGAATGCCATTAAAAACTAGAAACAATATTCATAATCGCACGGGCCGCGGCTTTTAAAATCTTCCGAACACCTATGGTGGCAACATCACCAGCCACTTATTATATAAAGGCAAACACTTGGTCGGAATTTTCCACTTTGTTCCGGATATTCTGCCGGAAAGCCGAGACGCTTAATGTCCTGATCCTGCTCTTGCGGCCAAAATATGTTAATACCTTGGTTTTTTCAATTAATTGATTATAAGATATATGTAATTTTTTACAAAATTGTGTTAACACCTGTTAATACCTTGCGCGATGTATTTTAATGTTACTATAGACGGTTGCAAAAATTGAAAAAGTGTAACCTTTTGTAAACTTTTTGCCGATTTAGGGGGTACACAAAAAAAGCCCCGGCGTAGTGCGCCGGGGCCGGAAAAATCTTCATTAATATTCGCTTACTGCTTCTGCGTCTGCACATTCCCAACCGGCAGCCCAAACGTTGTAAACGGCAGCGAAAGGCCGAAAAACCAGAACTGGCTGCTGGTTTTGGTATTGTATGCCCAGCCGGCGCTCAAAATATTATGGAACAGGGTAAACACGCCGCCATAGCTAACATCCGGTGAGCCATCCAGGTTAAAATCGGGGGTGGAGATATTAAAGCCTACGCCGGGATTAATGGTGTTCCAAAACCGGTTGGTGCGGCTGCCAAATTTTACTACCAGGCTGCCGGAAGGGGCAAACTGGAATTTGTTTTTAAGTGTCACCTGGCCGCTGCTGCCCAACGGACTGGCAAGAATAACCCCGATGGAGGATTCGGAATAGAAGGATATCTGCTGCATTTCAATCGTCTGGTCATCAAGCGTTAGGCCGGGCTGGTTTTTGGCGATATCATCCTTCGACCGGGTTACCAGTTTTATTTCAATTTCGTCGCCATTTTGGCGTTTGCCTGAATATTTTAGGTCGATGTAGCCCTTGGGGGGTATCTGGTTAATATTTACATCGAAAACGCTGCCGGTTAGCCGCTGGGCCGTAGTCGCGTTGCTCTGCATAGGCTGCAGCAGGTTGGCCACAGCATAGTAAACGCCGGTTACCAGTTTAACATCGGCCTGCAGGATGGCATTGCATGCTTTAAAATCGGTATAAAGTTTTTTGGCATCAGTGCTGGCTGCAAAGGCGGTTGCCGTCACCCTGTTTTTAAGGCTGTCGACCTCGGCGGGCAAACTGGTCGCCAGGGTTATAAATGTATTGCTCAGCTGGCTGAATTGTTCCAGCGGATTTGTACCTGCTGCATTTTTTTGTTTTTGAAACTGCTGTATGGCAGTATAAACAGCCGCCAGTTTAGCCTGCATGGCACTGATGAAAGTGTTGACCTGGCTGGTGGCCTGGCCGGCAATAGCTGCTTCGTCGTTTTTGGCTTCGGTAACCAGGTTGCTGTAGCAGGCGTATGAATTGAGTGAGTCGGGTATTAATTTGATTAGGTCCTTAAAATTACCGGCTATTGCTGAGTTTAACGCGTTGCTCAACTGCGATACCTGGTTAAAGGCGGCGGCATCGTCCGCCGAAAATGAGGTTACCCAGCGTGGCACCTCGTAAAATTCGCCTGCGCTGTAGTTGTCAAAGTTCTCGATGTGAATTTTCTGGTTGTTGGCGCCTTTGGTGTGGATATAAGCCTGCAGCTGCACATGGTACGAGGCAACATCCTTTTCGTTTGATATGTCCGTTGCCACCTGGTTCATCAAGGTATCCAGGTGTTTTATTACATATGCCTGCGGCGATGCGTACATTTTTTTATCGAAAGTATTATTCCTGATTTTTGTTATCGCTTCCTGGAAGAGTGAGTTGACCTGCGCCCGAAGGGAAGGGTTTTGGGATACCGTGTTGTAGAACCGCATCATCAATTTTGAATAAGCGCTGAGCGAGTCGCGGTTGGCTGCTATATTGGCGGTGGCCGGTTTTATTAAATTTAAAATCTGCTGCTCGGTTTTAAGCAAGGTTATCAGCTGGTTTAAGCTGGCAGTAAGGGCCGGGTTGCTTTTTTTAGCAGCGGGCAACGCGGCAATAAGACTGTTACGGTCGATGCCCACAATAAGGCGGCTGTTGATGTCGACAATAGGCTGTTTTGCAAAGTCGAGCCTGATTGCGGGGTTGTGCGAGGTTTCTATCGCCCAGATTAATGAAGGCGCAGTTGTGTCGGCTTGTATAATTACTGTTTTGGCCAACGAGTCGCGCAGCGTTGCTTTTTGCGCCTGCGCCGCGTTAACAATTAGCGCAGCGAAAAGTATAAATAGGTATTTTTTCATAATCCTGCTGCTGTGTATGCGTCATCCATTCTTACAAAATCAACGGTTTCGCCCTGGCGTATCACATCGCCAACGTTATTTTCAGGCGATAAGGAGAAGGCCACCGCTGTTGCCAAATCCGGCACGTTAAATTCAGCCTGGCAATTTGCGGGCAAACCGTTTTGGAACCAAACAACCTGGCGGTCCACAATCGGCGCCATCTGGGCCATATCATCAGCGGTTTGCGCAATGTTTTCATCATTAACTACAACTACCATTTTGATAATTGGCAGGTGCAAAGTAGGCTCAGGATTGCCCGGTGGCACGGTAACAGTTTTAGTAAGTGGCATATTGCTTAGGTTATAAGGTTAGTTTTATAAGTACAGGAGGGCACAACTTCCCGCTACATTTCAACTGCAAATTACTGATTTTTAATATTTAGCTAAAATTTATTTGTTAAAAAGCAATATTGAT
>JBDUDE010000848.1:0-9165 GCA_040003105.1 Mucilaginibacter sp.
TCTCGCTGATGAAACTGTAAATATCGATAGCCGATGAATTTTTAAAGGCAAACCAAACCGATACCTCTATGTCGTCAACTACATAATACAACCGCAGGCAGCCTTCCTGTACAAAAACGAGGTCTTTGCAAACCGCGCCCTCGCTCAGCAGGAAATCGTTTTTGGCAATTTTGCGCGATTTGAAACGACCGGCAATGTTATCCAGCTCCGCCTCATCCAGCTTTACATATTGCGAAATAAAATTCTTTAACCCGGCCGACATCTGTGTTTTGTATTGGGTTTTAAAGATAGGTGAATGTGGCTAAAAATGGAAATTATAAAACCAGGTTACGTGCACAGATTTGACAACTTTTAAAAAGGTGTCAAATCTCCCCGGTCTGCATCCCCGCAAATCAATCCGTTATTTCCCATGTATATTATAAAAATTATAATCCGTCATCGGTGCATCTGTAAAGCCCAGGTTGCGGCCCATGGTTATAATTTGCCCGCGGTGATAGGTGCTGTGGTTCATAACTTGCATAATGTATTCAAAATTCTGAAAATCGCACTGGAACCACGGGCTAACTACCAAAGTGTTTTCTTCAATTGCCCCCTCAGTCATTGTTTTAATATAATCGGCAAATAAATCTGAATGTTCCACAAGGCCTTTAAAGGCATCTTCCAGTGTACCGGTAAATTCATCAAACCCGTCTGGTTCACTTCTTTTAATAACCGATAGCCAGTAGCGCTGGGTTTTCCAGATGTGTACTATAGTTGCCTGGATGGTATTAAAACTCGATGGTACTTCTTTTGCCAAAACATCCGCAGGCTTGGTGCGCAGCCAGTTTATAAGGGTTGCATTTGCCCACAGGTTATAGTCGGCATAGTTTTTCATTAAATAAACAATTGGCGACACGCTTACTTCGATGGTTGATTCCTGTTGTTTCATTTTGTGATTGTTTTTATTTAAAACAAAGGAAAGATGGGCGAGTGACAACCCTATGTCAGCAGGAAAATGGGAGGTGAAAATTTATTTAATTTATGCATAAAAAAGCCGGTCAACGTTTAACTAACCGGCTTTAATAAACGTTTGGTTACAATTAGAAATTAGCCCTAACCTCTTCGGCTGTCTGTCCAACTTTGCCAAGTGCATCCTGGGCCAAATGTTTCGCTTTTTCAAACCAATCGGGCGCATTGTCTGCAAGGTCCTCGATGATAGAGCGGCCATCCGCATTTTTTTTGGTGATGTAGTTAATACCGTATCCTACGGCAGCGCCAACTATAATAAATTTAAATATGCTCATAATTTTATGTTTTTAATAAAACGGCGTTTAGTTGATAATGTTTTTATGCTGTATATTTAAAGTGCAGCTCTACTAAACGTTTTGTCTCTGTTCGCTCTGTGCCTCCTCAGTGTGCCCTCCGTGGTTATTCTTCGTCATAAATCGCAACACCCTCAAATTAATTATTTATCCACCTAACTTTATCTCTTCACTTTTGTATATAGTTTTGTAGATTACCATTTTTTATGTTGACACGCCCTATGAAGATACTTTTGCCCGCTTTGTTACTGCTGTTAGTGGCATGTAAACAAAAAGACTACAATGCCGATTTGCTGGTAAAAAATGCAGTTGTTTACACGGTAGATGACAAATTTAGCACTGCCGATGCCTTTGTTGTAACCGCAGGCAAAATAGTGGCTGTTGGGAGCGCCGATAGTTTGCAGGAAAAATATAATGCCCGTCAGGTAGTCGATGCCGGCGGCAAGGCAGTTTATCCCGGCTTTATTGATGCACATGCCCATTTTTACGAATATGGCCTCGGCCTGCAGGAAGCGGCGCTTGAAAACACCAAAAGCTGGCAGGATGTTGTCGATTCGGTACAATCATTCGCCAATAAAAATCCCGAGGGCTGGATAGTAGGCCGCGGTTGGGACCAGAACAAATGGAAGGTAAAAGAATTTCCTGATAAAGCTAAGCTCGACTCGCTGTTCCCGGCCCGCCCGGTAATATTGAGCCGGATAGACGGGCATGCCATTATGGTTAACCAGGCTGCTTTGAACCTGGCCGGTGTTAAACCGGGACAGACCATTATAGGCGGTAAAATTGAAACCATAAACGGCAAGCTTACCGGCCTGATGATTGATAATGCCGAAGGAATAATTACCCGTAAAATACCGCCGCCAACCGAACAGGTTACTCAAAAAGCTTTTATGGAAGCACAGCAAAATTGCTTTGCAGTTGGTTTAACCACTGTTGACGATTGCGGGCTGCCTTTCACCATGGTAAATACCATTGCACAACTACAGCACAAAGGCGCCTTAAAAATGCGCATGTACGTAATGCTAAGTGATAACGCCGAGAATTACGACTACCTGTTTAAACGCGGCGCCTACAAAACCCCATCGCTTAACGTGCGTGCGTTTAAGGTTTATGCTGATGGAGCACTTGGCTCACGCGGGGCATGCCTGTTAAAACCTTATGCCGACCAGAAAGACTGGAGCGGCTTTTTATTGAGCCAGCAAAAGCATTACCAGGAAGTAGCCGAAAAAATAGCGGCCCATGGTTTCCAGATGTGTACCCACGCCATTGGCGACTCGGCAAACCGGGTGATATTAAAAGTATACGCGAGTGTTTTAAAAGGCAAAAACGATAAACGCTGGCGCATCGAACACTCGCAGATAGTAGCACCGGAAGATATTAAGCTTTTTGGCGAATACAGTGTAATCCCGTCAGTACAGCCCACCCATGCAACATCTGACATGTATTGGGCCGGCACCCGGCTTGGCAAACAGCGCCTCAAAAGTGGTTATGCTTACAAACAATTGCTCGACCAAAATGGATGGATGCCACTAGGGACAGACTTCCCGGTTGAAAATATAAACCCGATGTACACGTTTTATGCAGCAGTTGAGCGCAAGGATTTGAAAGGCTTCCCTGAGGATGGATTTCAAATGGAAAATGCCATCAGCCGTAAAGAAGCTTTGCAGGGCATGACCATTTGGGCAGCCAAAGCAAACTTTGAAGAAAAAGAAAAAGGCAGCATCGAGCCCGGCAAGTTCGCCGATTTTGTGATATTGGATGATGATATTATGAAGGCTAAAGGCCCGGCATTGCCAAAAATTAAAGTATTAAAAACATTTATAAACGGAGAGCAGGTTTATGCTAAGAAATAGGTGGCGCTTATCCCCCATTATAGTTTTAACAGGATTTATATTATTTAATTCGGCTTGTGCTCAAAACCCGCCATTTACAGGCCTGGCATATGTTAACGAAGAAAAACTGGTTGAAAAATCTACCGTATTGTTAAACAATGCATCGTATTTAATCCCCCTGCAAAACTTGGATCAGCTGAAGGTGGCCAGCATACGTTTTTCGAATGTATATGCGCGTGGGTTCGACAGCCTGCTGAATAAGTACACAAAGATTACCTCATACAACGGCAACGACTATACCGGCGCAAAAAGCCTGGATGATTTATCATCCGACCTTAAATTCTATAACACCCTTATTGTGCAGGTAAATGATGCCGATTTGAATAATCCGCTGCTGCTTAATTTTATCAATACCAATCAAAAAGTAAAAAATGTAATAGTCGCGCTGTTTGGTACCAATGTGGCGCTGGCAAAGCTAAGCAATACTGCCGTCCCGGTGATTTGGTGCCAGCGCGTAACGCCGGTATCGGCATTTTATAGCGCACAGGCCATTTTTGGCGGGGTGGCGGTAACGCAAAAGCTAACAAAGTATGTATCGCCGGTTTATAACACGGGTATGGGTTTTATTACCACTAAAATCCGCCTGCAATATACTGTGCCCGAAGACGCGGGCATAAGCACGGCCAGTCTTACAGGGATCGATAACATAGCTGCCGAAGCTATGCAGGAACAAGCCACACCTGGCTGCGTGGTACTGGTAGCGCGGGATGGTAAAGTAATATTCAATAAAGCCTACGGTTACCATACTTATAGCAAGGCCATACCCGATAAGCTAACCGATATTTTCGATGTGGCATCGATGACCAAAATATCGGCCACCACCATGGAAGCCATGCAGCTTACCGACCAGGGCAAGTTAAACATCGACTCCACCCTGGGTTATTATCTGCCGCAGGCACGCAAAACAAATAAGAATGATTTGACCGTTCGCGAAGTACTGGAGCACCAGGCTGGGTTGATACCTGATATTCCAACTTTTGATAAGTTAAAACCAACGGACCATACTACCGATTCATCAGCCTTTTATCCAACCAAAGTAAATGAAAACTACTTTTTGCGGAAGGATTATTTTAAAAATGTGATGTGGCCCGACATGCTGAATTCGCCGGTAAAAACCAGGGGACAATATGTATACAGCGATTTAAGCATGTGCTTTATGCAGCAGGTTGAAGAAACGGTTACAGCTACGCCGCTTAATGTATATGTTCAAAAACAATTTTACGACCCCTTGGGAATGCAAACCGCCGGTTTTCTGCCGCTCTACCGCTTCCCTGCCGACCAGGTTATACCCACCGAAGATGACAAAAAAGACAGGCATGCCTTGCTTGACGGCTACGTGCACGACCCAACAGCAGCCTTAATGGGCGGCGTTGCAGGCCATGCCGGCCTGTTTGCCAGCGCTAACGACATTGCCATTTTATACCAGATGATGCTGAACCGTGGCACCTATGGCGGCGTTGAATATATTAAACCTGCTACTGTAGATAAATTTACCGCCAAGCAATCAAATATTAGTCGCCGTGGATTAGGTTTTGACCGGTGGGATCCAATGCTCGACCATCATTACCCTTCAAAACTGGCATCTACCGAAGCCTATGGGCACACCGGCTTTACCGGCACCTGTGTTTGGGTGGACCCGAAATACAACCTGGTTTACATATTTTTATCAAATCGCGTGCATCCCAATGTTGGCAGCAAGCTGTCGAGCCTGAATATTCGTCCCAGGATACAGGATGTGGTGTATGAGGCGATACAGAAGGGAATGTAAGGACAGCGGGATTTGGAATTCGGATTGTTTTGAATGCGAAGTCGGAATGCCAATTGCGGAATGTAAGAGAATTATAGCTGCAAGGTAGTCGGGTTCGCAATGAGAAAATTTGAGAGGTAAATAGCGTTAAAAAATAATTTCCTAACTTCGGATTAATTAATTCCGCAATCGGCATTCCGACTTCCGCAATGAAATACTTTACCATCCAGCCACCAATAGCCTTAAAGCCTTACGTAAGGTGCTTTTGGGTGTTGGAGCACGATTTCGGCTCGGATGAAAATTCATACGTTTACCGCTCTGTGGCTGATGGTTGTGTGGAGATGGTTTTTCATTACCAATCGGCTTTTGATGAATTGATAACCGGCGGACTGGCGCACAATTGGCAATCGGGTATTCATTTTCAATCCAGCCAGTACAGGCGGTTCGAAACAAAACAGAGCTTTGGCATTTTTGGCGCGTATATCTATCCTTTTGCCGTGCCTTACTTTTTTAACGTCCCCTCTGAAAGAACCAGTAATGAAATGTTATCGCTCAATACTTTTTTAGGAAAGGGCGGTACGGAATTGGAAGAAAAGATAATGACAGCCCCGGATAATTATAAACGGGCCGAACTGCTGGCTGCTTTCCTTGAAAAACGTTTACAGCAAGCCCGCATTAAAGACGATGCCATCGCGACTTCCATAAAATATGTTATCCACTCGCGCGAGCTGAATACCGTTGAACAGCTGGCATATAAATTTAACCTCTCCACCCGGCAGTTCGACAGAAAATTTAAGGAATATGCGGGCTTTAGTCCCAAGATGTATATGCGGTTGGTGCGTTTGAGCAATGCATTAAAACAGCAATGCAATGAGAAATCACTTGGCCAAATAGCGTACGAATGCGGCTACTACGACCAATCGCATTTTATTCATGATGTAAAAGCTTTTACCGGCTATCATCCCGGCTTTTACTTTTCGGGCAAAGCCGAAGGGACAGAATACCTTTATATTTAACATGTCTTGTTTTTACAATTTATAATGGGTGGCGGCCTCTACTTTTGATAAAAAAAGACAAATATGAAAAACGTAAATATCCCCGAAGGCTACCCGCAACTAATGCCTTACCTGGTAATTGAAAACGCGGCCGCATTTATGGCCTTCGCCCAAAAAGTGTTCGGCGCAGCCGAAAAGTTTAAAACCATGCGCAATGAGCACACAATTATGCACGCCGAAATGGCTGTAGGCAACAGCGTAATTATGCTTGCTGATGCCACGGAGCAATTTACTGTGCAAAATGCCGGTATGTTTATTTATGTAGACGATTGTGATACCGTTTTTCAAAAAGCCCTTGATAACGGCGCCATAACCCTAATGCCCCCTGCCGACCAAAGCTATGGCCGCAGCGCCGGGGTTAAGGATAGCTTTGGTAATACATGGTGGGTAACATCGGTATAATTTGATAGAAATGCGGAATTCGAAATGCCGATTGCGGCAGTTTTTACTTAACAATTTTTAATTCCGCAATCGACATTTCGCAATCCGCACTTAAAACATTCCGAAATAAAAATCGGTGTAATCATTCTCAAATCGGCGTAATCCCCAAATAAATCATTTTACATCCGGTTAACACTATTCCCATAAATTGCTGTTAAACTTGTATAATTAATCGGCAAGGCTAAAAACAATTAGCTTACAGCTGGTTAAGTCGACTTAAACAGCATTAATGAAAATTGGAATAGTTTGTTATCCAACCTTTGGCGGAAGCGGGGTTGTTGCCACCGAATTGGGTAAGGCCCTTGCAGATAATGGCCACCAGGTACATTTTGTTACCTATAACCAGCCAGCCCGGCTCGACCTTTTCTCCGAAAATCTTTTTTATCACGAAGTATCCGTATCAAACTATCCGCTTTTTGATTTTCCGCCGTATGAACTGGCTCTCGCAAGCAGGCTGGTTGATGTGGTAAGATTTGAAAAGCTGGATATATTACACGTACACTACGCCATCCCCCATGCATCAGCTGCGTTTATGGCCAAGCAAATATTAATGACCTATGGTATCTACATACCCGTGGTTACTACCTTGCACGGTACGGATATTACGCTGGTGGGTAAAGACCGGACATTTAAACCGGTGGTTACATTTTCCATCAACAAATCAGATGGGGTAACGGCAGTGTCGGAACATTTGCGGAATGATACCTTTAGCTTTTTTGAGATAGAAAACGATATAAGGGTAATTCCCAACTTTATCGATTTAAACCGTTTTAATTTAAAAGCCAAAGACCATTTTAAAAAGGCAATAGCACCGTCGGGCGAAAAAATCATTGTACATACATCCAACTTCCGCAAGGTAAAGCGCACCCAGGATGTGGTGAAGATTTTCGCCAAAATAGTGCAGAAAATTCCGGCCAAACTTCTAATGGTAGGCGACGGGGTTGAGCGTTCATACTGTGAACAAATGTGCCGCGACCTGGGCGTATGGAACGATGTTCGCTTTTTAGGTAAACAAGATGCTGTGGAAGAAATTTTGTCAGTGTCCGACTTGTTTTTAATGCCGTCGGAGTCGGAAAGCTTTGGTTTGGCAGCATTGGAAGCTATGGCGTGTAAAGTGCCGGTAGTAAGCTCAAATGCCGGTGGTTTGCCCGAGCTAAATATAGATGGCGAAACAGGTTTTCTAAGAGATGTAGGCGATGTTGACGGCATGGCCGAAAGAGCGATCTATATACTGGAAGACGAAGAACGCCTTAAAACCTTTAAAGAAAATGCACTGGCACGCGCTAAAATATTTGATTTGGCCAATATATTGCCTGTGTATGAGAACTACTATTTGGAGGTATTGGAGAAGGTGAAGGAAAAAGCTTAAATCGCTCGAAATTATTCAGTACAATATTACGGCGGCCTATACTTTGGCAGGGTTTATGCTTATACATGGGAAAGATACATACTCATGAAAAAATTAGTTCAATTATCATTAGCAGTTTTAGCCCTTACCTTTATTATTTCGGCATGCTCAAGTTCAAAAAACGCAGTTACCGGTGCGACCAATGCGTCGCGAGGCAAATTTACCGGCACCTGGACCATCAATAGTGTAAACTACGAGGGCATTGTACAGCAAGCAGTTCAAAACGTGTTTGACCAGGCGCCACCGCAGGCTTTTGTGGGCAGTACCTGGAAACTGACCAATAGCGGCAATGGTACATATACTTTACAGGACGGTACATCGCAAACTATATTCTGGTCGGTAAACAACGGTGCAGGCGCCGACCAGTTGTTCCAGTTCAAAAAACTGTTCGAAGGTGACAAGGCCCAAAAAGTGGCCCAGGGTTACCAGTTAATTGTAGCAGGCAATGATGGCAACACCATGACGTTAAAATCGCCTGTTGCGTTGGGCAATAAAACTGCTTTTGTTGTTTATTCCTTTGCAAAAACGCAGTAAGAGTTAAAAGATGTAATATTAAAGCCAGGAGACGATTCTTAACAATAGAATTGTTCCTGGCTTTTTTATTAATAATACGTGTCTAGATTAATTCTACGTGCTGATGGAATTTATTTAACTAAATTTGAATTGTAAATATTTAAGAACCTGAGATATGGAAAATACAATGTTGATACAACTTACTAATCATAGAGCAGCCGGTTTGCTACATGAGTTAGAAGAATTACAGATTATCAAAGTATTACAAGAAAATGTAGCGCCAGTTAAAACTAAGCTTTCCGACAAATATAGAGGTGTGTTTTCAAAAGAAGATGCTGAAAGTTTTGAGCATCATACCCAAAATATGCGTAAGGAATGGGACAATACTTAATTGACAATAACGTAATTTCAAATTATTTTTCAGGATTATTATCTGAAAAAGAAATTGAAGCGCTTTCATGGATTAGTTCAGATTTAGACAAAGAGAGAATAGTCAAGGATTTCATCAGGGATGCAAATATTTTACCTCTAACATCTTCTGTGGTCAAACAAACCGTAATAATCAGAAGAAGCAAAAAAACAAAGACGCCGGACGCTATTATTGCAGCAACAGCAATTGTCAATAACTTATCATTAATAACGAGTGATAAAGGCTTTAATAATATTAAAGGGCTAAAAATTATCGACCCTAAAACGCTCTAAATTAAATCCTTAAAGATTTTTTTTTAAAAAGCCTAAAACAACACAATCGTTTTAGGCTTTTAAATTGGGCACCGTTTACTCCGCCGGCGTAAATTTCAAACATACC
>JBDUDE010000665.1:0-9149 GCA_040003105.1 Mucilaginibacter sp.
AAGATGTTTTGTAAAGGGACCGGCTGGATGTAATTAAATGCAACCCCGATCGGAACGTTTATGGTTTCCAGTACCCTGGCAACCGGCTTTACAATTTCACTTTTGTTTGCTTCCATGGTTTTGTGAATTGTTATAAACAAATAAGATTTAAGCGTGCAGATACGCGGCTTTAAACTCTTCAACAAACTGTTGCAGCTTGATCTGACCAGTTACCTTTGCACCGCTGTTAAAAAAGTCCCTGGTAATAATGCCTGCCCTTACGCCTTGACCCATTTCGACGATCAGGCCGACTAATTCCGGCGGCAATCCTCCGGCAAGCATGCCTTGCTTTAATTGTTCATCAGGGATATGTGTCCAAACCAGTTCCGGTTTACCAATGGCCTGACCAAATAATCCTGCTATCTCGGCTCCGGTCGAAACATCACTTACAACATACTTCACTTCAAAGCCGTTTCCTTCAGCCTGCAATTCTTCTGCAATCGCTGTCGAAAGATCTTCCGGGTGTGTAAGTGCTAACTGGTCATTACCGCTATAATTATTACCGAAAATGCCTTTGCTTTTGATCAATGGGATATCTCTCAAAAAGTTAACATAAAAAAAACCTGACCTCAAAACGGTCACATTCACGCGGTCTAAACCTTGTAATATCTTTTCAACACGGTGAACACCTTGTACCGGGCCGGTTCCCCCAGCAGCGTCAGCGCCAACGCTGCTCAGCATGACTACGCGCGTTACGCCTGCCGCTTTTATAGCGTTCGCGTAAGCTTGACCTGCATCGGCGATGTTTTGTATCATATTACCGGGCCCCATTGATGGCGGCATCATGGTATAAACCGCATCTGCGCCGCTAAAAGCTTCCGTCAAAAATGCTTCGTCACTGATAGAGCCGATAGCTGCCTTTGCCCCCAAAGCCTCTATTTCGCTTGTGCGGTCATCTTTTGTGCTGATCACGGTTACTTCATGTCCTGCTGCAATCAGCTTTTTTACTAATGGTTTGGCTACATTTCCTAATGAGCCTGTGGTTGTAATTTTCATTTTGTTATTGTTTTTAAGTGGCAATGAAGCTGTCGGCATCGCCGACGGTTTCATTTTGTTATGTTTAGTGGTAGTAAATATTTAATCTAATGTGGGGTAATCGGTGTAGCCTTCTTCGCCGGGAGTATAAAGCGTGTTATAATCCGGCTCATTCAGGGGGACGCTTCTTTCTATTCGCCTCATAAAATCCGGGTTGGCCAAAAAACTTCTGCCAAACGCGACCAGATCGGCTGATCCATCCTGTAATTTGGCCTCACCTGTTTCTGCCGTAAACCCGTTGCAATAGATAATAGTGTTAGCGAAAGCCTCACGAATGTCCTGATGTGTTTTTTCGGGAATGCCCGGATTGTTTGAAATATGCAGGTATGCGATGCCTAGTTGATTTACTTCCCGGGCCAGGTTAACATAGGTTGCATGTACTTCAGCTTCTTCATAGGCAGGCATGTCGTTAGACGTTAAAAAAGGCGAAATGCGCAGGCCAACCTTATCTGCTCCGATTGAAGTAGTTATTTGTTGTACGATCTCCAGCGTCAGACGGCTGCGGTTTTCAATAGACCCGCCATAATTATCGGTACGATTATTTACGTACGGATTTAAAGACTGCTCCAACAGGTAGCCATGCGCCCCGTGTAACTCAACGCCGTCAAAGCCTGCGGCTATGGCATTTTCAGCAGCCTTAACATGATCCTGTACAATACGGGCTATGCCTTCTTCATCCAATGCTGTTGGGGCCGAGTATTCGAACATGCCGGTATCTGTGTAAATTTCGCCTGCCGCTTTAACAGCGGATAAACCCACAACGTGATGGCCTTCCGGCAAATTGGAGCTATGGGCTATTCTGCCGGTATGCATCAATTGTAAGAATATTTTGGAGCTACCTTCGTGAACTGCATTGGTCACCAGCTTCCATCCGTCCACCTGGGCATCAGTAAAAATGCCCGGGATACGAGGATAACCTAAACCTTCGGGGCTGGGCGAGGTACCTTCGGTAATGATCAATCCGGCACCGGAGCGCTGTTTGTAATAGGTGGCCATTAAGTCGTTTGGCACATTGCCAATCGCACGGCTCCTGGTCATAGGTGCCATCACGACGTGGTTTTTCAACTGAAGTGCGGCTTTGCTATAAGGCGTGAATAACTTTTTCATTTTGCTTATCTTTTAATTTGATAAAGCAAAATTGCGCCTAATAACAAGCTGATAATAGCCTGAAAAGGCGAAAAATCAGTCCGATACGACAACTACGTTAAGCCTGAGAGGAATACCGCTTGGGTGTAAAGCCGTAATGTTTTTCAAACAACCTGCTAAAGTGGCTGAGGTTAGTAAAGCCCAATTCATAGCCAGCCTCAGCAACCGACCGCTTACCTTGCTTTAACAAAAAGGCAGCCTCTTCCATCCGGGCGCGCTGAAAGTAATTGTAAATAGTATCGCCAAACGCCTGCTTGAAAAGTTGTTTGAGTTTGGTTTCGCTCATGGCTGCAATTTGTGCCAGTTCAGGCAAGACAGGTGGTGCGCTCAGGTCACTGATAATTTCGTTACGGATATGAAGAAGCCTCGCCGCATCCGCGCTGTTAATGTTCTGATGCGGTAAGCTTTCGCGTTTGGACAGCTTTTGAAAAAGCAGGTATAGCAGCTCCTGCACTTTTATCTGCATATAGAACTGGCTTAATCCATCGCTCATATCCACCGCGCTTAAGTTTTTGAGCAGCAGTTTGGCCTCAGCCGTCATGTTCTCAAAATAGAGAAATGTATTACCAGGCCTGGTTATTGTTTCGAGCGTAGAATTCAGCTTATTCAGGGCCAATAGTGTTTTTAGATAGGTCGGCATAATGGCGATCACTGCGTAACGTATAGTGTGGCCCGCCGGGAAACGTATGGTTGAGTTCAGGTCATTAGAAGTAACCTGTATAGCGGAATCATCGCGCTCGGAAAACTGAATATTTGGATTGTTGTCAAACGATATGCCGAGCGTTTGCTCGTTGCTGTAAAAAAAGATGGTGATCAGTTCGTTACCCAGGCCGGATGTATTGCGCTTGATGATCAGATCTTCCTTTAGCACATAATGGTGCATAGTGATCTTGAATTCCGGGCCGAACAAAAGTTTACGAATGTATCCGTTCCCAACGTGACCAGGGATGACCAACAAGCCATTATTAACGGTTGCCCCGATGTGCCGGGCAAAATAAGTCATGAAATCAAACTCCGGCGTAGCGGTAAAACTAAAGATCATTTGCTCATATCGTCTTAATGACCGAATTTAAGAATATTACAGGAAACCTTTCGCATGCACTTCGATTGTATTTGCTGGTTTAAGGATGCGAACATTGTTAAGTGCTATGGTTCAGTAGCGTTTCGTGTGTATGCATGGAGAGATACAGACTTTTAATTTCTATATGAATATCGATATCTTCTGAAAGGCGGTCAAAGATATGGGCGTCCTCGTATGTCGCCTGCTAACTGATATATTAAACGATAGGTTCACAAAACCTCTTAAAAGTAAAAATTTGTATTATTAAACAATCTTTAATATTAATGCCGTGTTTCTGTGCCCATTTTCAAATTATCAAGTCAACACCCTTCAAATTCATTCCCGCTAACCTCATTATTCTCCATCATTTCCACATCTCACATCTATTCCCTCGCTCCTGCAAGCGTTTTCCATTTTTCGCTGCTGCCTCCGGGCTTGTGGCCTGCTGACAGGTGACCCCGCGCCGGGCAACGCACGCTATTTATCAACTACCACTCTTATCAATCCCCTTCGTCCCGCAATAATTCATGGCACTGCTGCTAGATATTCACACTCGTTTCTACAAAGCACGCTTCTATGCCTACCTACCCGGCGTATCAGAAGCTTTAGTAACACTCAACCGGCATTGCCTTCATTTCACAGCATCCTCCCATGATTTATTAGCCTGGTGCTGCAACCCCGAAGATACATTGCCTGTAATTGTGCCCTGTATGGCGCCTGCGACGATATCGGCTACCCAGTTTTCGGCTAATATTTGGCCGTTTACATCGTGATAGGCAATCTCCAGTTTTTCATTATCAACCTTCAGCATCACATAGCCGTTAAAACCTAAGCGGCAGCCGGGTAAATCAACCCGCTTTCGGTCATCAACCATCACCAGCTTTGAGTAGCCGCTGGTTTTGGGATTAAGTATAAACTCGTCCGACTGCAGCTCAACCGGCATGCCGCCGTGGCCAATGCAACGGCCATAGGCGGTAATGCCATCACCAACCTGAGCTTTTTCAAACACCGAGAACTTGTGCTCGTGCCCCCATATCCACAACACCGGCCTATCGGTCCCGATCAGTTCCGCCAGTTGTTTGGCCGGCACAGGGTATTCGCTCTCCTTTTTAAACGCGGTGATGTATTGGTGATGGGTAAGTATCAGCAGGCCCCGCTTGTCGTTTTTGTCCTCAAGCTTTAATGTTTCTTTTAACCACGTTACCAGCATTTCATCAAAATGGCAGTCGGGCGCAAACCAGGGCAGCAGCTCCAGCACCGGCACCTTGCCGATGGAGTGGTAGCCGGTATCTAAGCCCAATATGCGCCAGTATTTGTTTTCGAGGCAAAAAAAGCCGGCCTTTTGTCCATCGTAAATTCCGGCGGAATTTATAATACCAAGGCTGGGCAGCAGCTTTTCGAAAAAGGCGATGCCGCGGGCGTACATTTCGTGGTTGCCTAACAGCGCGAAGCTCCCTTTGCTGCCGCGTACCCAGGGCGAGCCAGGCGTTACAAAGTTTTGCAAAATCTCGGGCGGCGCCCCTACATAATACGTATCGCCCAGGTGAATGGTATAGTCCGGATTATTGTCGCCCATGCATGCTGCAACCTGTTCCGATTCCGGTGTATTAGTGGCCCAGTCGGCGGTAAGGCCTATGGTAACGGGACCATCGCCCAGTTGATAAATGCCGGTTTCGCCGCCCTGGTAGGTTTGGTAGGGATAGTTTCGCCCAAACCGGCTATCGATATAATAATATAGCCAGGCCCAGATACGCTTCATCAAATAATCGGTGGCTTTATTAAGTCCCGATTTATTTTTTGATTTTTTAACCTCGGTGCGCAGGTGGTTAAGCGCCACACTATGCGTCATATTGAAATAGTCGGCCTGCGTGCGTTCCTGTGGGTTGTTATCTAATTGTGCCATGTTTAAGTAGTCTAGCCGGTTAGTATTTGTTTCATTCGCAAAATTCAGCCCCACCCAACCCTCCCCGGAAGGGAGGGCTTTTAATTTGTATAAACTTTAACATCAACCGAAGTTAAAAGTCTCCCCTACCGGGGGAGATTTAGAGGGGGCTCAATGCCTGTTGCAATTAGTGTTTATTTAACTTATAAAACATTTAAGGACTTAAAATTAAACAGCCTCTAAGTTTATTCGCAAATTTTTAAAACGCTGTCCATCGCCAGCGACGACATTGCCATTATTGTCCATTGGGGGTTAACGGTAATGCTGGTGGGGAACAGTGACGCATCGGCAACAAATACATTAGCATAGCCATCAACCTGGAAGTTTTCGTTAACTACCCGGTTACTTTTTGCGCCTGAATTTACCCCCGCCATGTAATTGCCGCCCTGCGGGTGTGCTGTTGCTATGGCCAAATCGGTAATGCGCAGCGGGAAATCGTTAAAAGCGTTTTTGAAACCTGCGATATCCATATCGGTTAGTGGCAAATCGATGCCGGGCTTGCTGGGGATGATGGCCCTTTTGGCGCCAGCCAGCTTGCCCAACTGCACCAGCGTGGTTAAGGCATACTTTATATTGCTTACGTCCTTGTCGCCAAGTTCCCAAGTAAAGGCCTGGCCGTTTAGCAGGTCGGCCTTTTTTTGGATGATGCCCTTCGGTTCGGAGCCTAACAAGCCGCCGAAATTCAGCATATTGTTGTAGCCCTTCATGATAGATGCCCGCCTGTCGAAATAAAACGGCGCCGACGAAAGCGCAAATGATGCGGGCGGATTAAAATAAGTTTCGAAGGCCGAGCGCGAATGCGGATCGAGCGCACCTAACGTGATCTGGTCACCATCGAAAGCTTTTATGGGCTCATCAAACTCAAATGCCACCGGGAACGCAAAGTTGCAGCTTAGGGCGCAACCCAGTCCCCCGCTTTTCACTTCGCTCCGCATTAAAAAATGACTGCTGGCCACGGCCCCGCCGGCAACAATTATGGCCTTGCGCACTTTCACTTTCGAAAGTGTACCGTTATCGGCCCGTAAAATAACACAATCGGCCACGTTATTTTCGTTAGTGGTAAAGCGCACGGCCGTCATATTGGTTATCACCTTTACCCCCCGCGCTTCCGACCATGGGATATAGGTTTCCAACATGGAGCGTTTCCGCATCCTTTTGTTGCCCAGGTTCCAGTTGCCATCGCCGGTGTTATTGAGGTGGTTTACCAACACGGGGTAATGCGGGTCTAACCTGTCGCCTTCGGGCAGGGTTGCATTATATTGGGCCACTGCACTTTCAAACTTTTGCCGCACAATTGTATTCACCCCTTTTTCGCCGAGGGTTTCAATGAGCAGCTCTTTTTCAATCAGTTCATATTTTTCTTCCAGCCGGCTGAGGTCGATATCGAACTGGTTTTGCCAGTTTTGTTTCACACCATCGGGCATTTTAAAGCAAACGGCATTGTTTACCACGGTTGAGCCGCCCAGGCACTCGCCCTGCAGTATGTTCATGGTAAATTGTTTGGTTTGCTGCAGGCCGCCCTCCTTGTAAACCTTTTTCATCATTTCAATTTCGTTATCGGTAAAATCCTGCAGGGGCTGGTAGCGGTTGCCGGTTTCCACCAAAAGTATCTGCGAGGGGTCCTTAACCTGGCAGGCCAGGCGATAGGTTGCCGTTGCGCCCCCCGCGCCCGAACCAATAACCAGGTAGTCCACCTCATCAGGCAGGGGGCACTCATTTAACGGGGTGGTTACACGCGGGGCCACCAATTGTTGGGCTGGGGCACCGGCAGGTTTAAAATTATTGGGGTCGAGGTGGTCCTTTGGTAAATCGGCGGGTTTATTGAATGGGGGATTGAAGGCCGCAATGTCGCCCTGCAGGCGGTCGCGGGCATCGGCGGGCACGTAGCCAATGTCGTTTTTAACGTTAAGGTTTGAGTAATTGGCAAACATCACAATAGCGTTTAGCGACGAGCCGATTTGATATGCAAAATCGGCCAGGGCCGGGACAAACATGTTTTTTCGTTCCAGCTCATTTGTTAAAAAATATTTGTGCAGAAAGTACCGCTGCTCGTCGCGCTGCATTGACGAAAATGGCGGGTGCATGCCATAAAGAAAATTCAGCAGGTTCTCGAACAGGCCAAAGGGCAGGTTCATCAGCCCCCGCTTTCGGCCGCGGATGCCCCCCACATATTGGTCGATGGATTTAAGGATGGCCGATTGCTGCTTGCCATCGCCGTTAAAAAAGGCTCCGATCATGGCCACTACATTAATAGCCGCCGACGGGCTTAAGGTATTGATGGCATTATCAACATTATAATACATTTTGCGGAATGCTACCAGCAGCGTAATAATCAACACATTCAGCACCGCGAAAAGCACAAAATACCAGTCGGCGCTAACAACGGTGTTAAACCGGGTGTGAATAAACACCCCGCCGGAGATATCGCCGATAATGAGCCAAAGCAGCGCTGTTACGCTGCCGGCAACCAGCGGCACAATAAGCGTGTTAAAAAAATGCTGGCGCAGCTTATCTCGCTTTATTAAAAACAGGGCAATAAGCGCCAGGGTTGCGTAAAGGGTTACCGTGTTGCCAATCATCGGGTCGGGGTTACCGAATATGGCCGATATGCCGCGTGTCCCGCTCCTAAATACCCGTACATAAATAATAAAAATGGTGAGCAGCAAAAACCCGGCTGCAAGCACCCGGTACAAATTTTGTATCAGCGTCATCGGTATTGAAAAATTCACGGGGAAATCGCGCTCGGGCGCAAATACGGCTGCATCGCTTTTGTACTTGAGCATTATCCACAAAAAAATGGCAATCATCACCGCATCGGTTATAGCCGACACCAGCAAAAAATCGGAATTGGTTGCGTGCAACGACGAACAAAAATGAAAGATAAGCGAATAAACGGTGGATACCGCATGCCCGCAAAGCAGCGCCGAACAGGCATAAAAACGCAGGCTTTTATTGTAGGCGCCGATGAATGTGAGCATAATCATCAGCGTTATTTTAAAATAGGTATTGATTGCGAGGGCCGGATTGGCATACGTCATGTCGAGCAAATCCTTAATGCCTTTGGGCCAGGGCAACGAGCCCATCAGCCCCAAAACCAGTACCAGCAGGTAGGCCAGGTAGCTGAAACCCAGTACGCGCAACAGGTAAAATGCGGCGTCGCGTTTGGGTTTTTGTATATCCTCGGCCGACCATTCGGCCCTGAAGAGTTGCTGGTACTGGGCCGTTGTAGGCGCCGCCGGGTAGGGTTTATTTTTATAGATGAGCACAGCGAGCAGTCGCGCCAGGTATAAACCCACGATGCCGAATAATATGCCGTCGACAGAAATGGTGACCAGGAACTTTAACGCAGCGGGCTGTATGGCGCCCACTACCGACGAGTCATAGTATACCCACAAAGCAAGCTGCGGCAGCGTATGGCGATAATGC
Source organism: Mucilaginibacter sp. (assembly GCA_040003105.1). GTDB lineage: Bacteria > Bacteroidota > Bacteroidia > Sphingobacteriales > Sphingobacteriaceae > Mucilaginibacter. The sequence continues at coordinate 8,649 of JBDUDE010000665.1, forward strand.
GCCTCGATGTATAAATCGACCGGGTAATAGGCCAACAGCACCAGCAAGTAAAAAACCAGTGAGCTTGATTTTCGCAATAGGTTAATTATTGGCGAAAATATGAGGCAGTTAATAAGCACCTCGAGCCCCATGGTATACCATGGCGAAAAATAGCTATTGCATATTTTGAACCCGTTGAAATAAAGGATATGTGCCGGGCCCGTTATTACATATAATAATACTATTGACAATAGCAGGTTAACCAGTATCACTAATACATAACTGCTTATTCCGGGCGCTTTATCAAGCGGATCCGGACCGGAATAACCCCTGAAATTGAAAAATTTAGGCATAGGATGAGGTATTAGTTGTGATTGGTTTTTTAGCTGAAAGCTCCGAGCCCCCGGCGAAAAGTGCTAAACCGAACTTTCGACTTCGGACTTTACTATTATGCAGTTCAGGTATAAATATTTGTAACCGGTTGTAATACAGGCGAAATAATATGTATAGTTAAATATTTTT
>JBDUDE010000314.1:0-2726 GCA_040003105.1 Mucilaginibacter sp.
CTCGTGGTCGCCCTGTGAGAATATTGTGCACGCGCATTTTGTTGATTCGTTGCTGTTGTAAATTTTTCGTCCTCTTTACGCGCAGCGAAGAGAGGGCTGACGAGCGAAGCAATGTCAATCAAAAGACTCCTTCGGAGGAAATCTTCACACGCCGTACATCGAGACCCGCCTTATAGGTTCGGAAACATTGTTTGCGCCCATTCTCCAAAGAAAGGTATTGGTTTTTTTTCGCCATTAACAGCGCCGATAAAACCGATTAACCAAAGAACAAAAAATGCAATGTTTACCAGCCAGAGTAAAGAATATAGTGAAAAGAGGCCGGCCGACAACCACATATGCAAAAGTATAGCCTGCAGCCCGTAATGGACTACCGCAGAAGCAATATGGAGAAGCAAAGTTTGCCGCAAGTGGTAGCTGCCTAGGCTTGTTTTATTATTTTGGTGCATGCCGAAGTAAGCTATCAGCCAACCAATAAATGTTAAATAGCTGACAATACCTACGTTTTTACCATTGTCGGTGCCGATGTTGTTAATTGGATCCATAAGACTTGAGGTTTTATTGTTTTGATAATTGAAATTAAATGTAGTCAATTTTTCATAACCTGTTCATTTTATGGGAAATAAATTTAAGATGTATACCCAGGCGCTCAAGAGATTCTACGTACAACTACACTGCTTTAAGAAAATGGTGAATTTATTGGTACCAACCTTTAAAAGGTGATGGTTTGAAGGCAAAATATTATCAGGGCGCGTGTAAATACACTTTATCCGACGACTTCGAAGCGCTTGGAAAAGTTTTAATTGAGCATAACGACGAAATAAGTGCGATAAAGAAAAAACAGGAGTTGTTAGCGCTAAATCAATCAAGTCCCGGAGCGAGTTTGCCCGGGTCAACCTCCCCTTCGTTCAGTTCAGTTATTTTACTGAGGTTATAATGCATAACCCCGGCTTTATCCACTCCTTTTAGCAAACCCTTGTCGTAAAGCACCTGAAAACGCCGGGGTTCAGCAGACAAGCAATATGCAGCCCTTCGGCGCTTGGTTTTAAATCAGCGGGAGATAATAATGGGTTCTGCGGGAAGCGTTGGGCTATGTCTTTCATATTTATTTAACCATATAAGGTTGTGGTTTTTAATTCAACACACCGTTCTCTAAATCGCGCACAAACTCCCGGTAGTCCTCCTTCACTTTTTTGCAATACTCAAAACAGTAATCCAGTAGTTTTTGCTGCCAGGCGGCATTGCTGCCAAATGCTTTCAGTTCATCAATTGTTGCCGAACCGTTCATGCCCCCGCTGCGCAGCTGTGCAGATGCGGTGAGTGCGGCCATGTCATCAATTACCTGGTAAATATCGCGGTATTGGTCGCGTATCAGTTTAAATTTTATGGTATCCTTTACAGGTTGCAGTTCCTGTATCACATAGGGTTCACCATGAAACATGGTGGCGCTTACCAACGATGCTGATACATTTTGCATGCGCTGCTGCACCGCTAGTATCCGTTCAGCGTTCGACGTCCATCCTGGTTGTTTGGCTTTAACGTAAGGGGACAGCGACGATGCCCTCGACTGCTTCATGTCAACCAATAAGTAATGATTTTTGGTGTTGGTGCTCTTCAACAAAAATAAATACCGTTTTTGGCCGATGCTGCCTGTTCCCGCCAGCCGGAATACCGCGTCCTTTACTTTATAGTTATAAGGACTGTCGCTGCTTTGGTCAATCCATTGCTGTATGTGGTCCATCAGCACCCGCTTCAGATGTTTTTTTATTTTAAAGTGCCGCTCATCTGCAAGAGATAATACCACTTTTTTCTTCTTTTTATCTGTGCGTTTTTTTAGGACAACGGTATAGCCGTTCTGTGCTGCCGCGGTTAGAAAATCACATACAATGCCTTTGGCAGTGCGAGGCTCAATGCTGGTGGCTTTGCCCTTGCATAGTGTGGCCGCATAACTTTTTACAAAAAGCTGCGCCATTTTTTCTGCCTTTTCGGGCTCGATATCCAGGGTATCAAAAGCTATGCAGATGCTGGTAACCATACGGGCTACTTCCCATAATGCGGGAGCAAGTATGCTTTCGTCAAAATCATTCAAATCAAAATACACCAGTTTATTATCGGCCTTGTAGCTGCCATAATTTTCAAGATGCAGGTCGCCGCAAATCCAGGTTTCGGGCGATGCCGGGAATTTTTTGGCTGATGACAAATCCTCATAAAATAAATGGCAGGTGCCGCGATAGTAGCGAAAGGCGTTTTCGGCCATGGCCTCATATTTAAGCCTAACCAGGTCTGGCAGCAGACCGGCATTAAAATGTTTAATCCGTTCAGAAAGTGGGGACATTGGTGTTTAGTTGGATATGTATTACAAGCAGGTACGGGAAATAGTTTGAGTGTTGTTTATTCCCCGAAAAAAAATAGTCCGGCAATATCTGCAAATTGAAATAAGTTAAGACCCATCGCTATGGAAGAAGCCGCGTTCATTTTGCTTTCCCGACTTTCGAACTTCCCCACAACTTAACTGTGAAGCAAGCGTATCACTCCAATCGCATTAAAAAATAAAAACCCTCTTCATTATGTAGTGGGGGGCTTTTTGTACAAAGTACACACTGTGTTTAAAGCGTATTGAAATGATTATAACTGTCTAAATATCAGTTATTTATGTGAAAATATATTTGGTATTTACATTATAATTAACATAGTTTTGTATTGCCAATATAAAACTATACGTCTGCCCG
>JBDUDE010000607.1:0-2723 GCA_040003105.1 Mucilaginibacter sp.
GCGAAGCGCTGCTGAACGGCGCTATCGAGCTGGCGCACACCTTTTTGAGTTACCCGTTTTTTATTACCGGCAGGGTGGTGCGCGGTGACCAGTTGGGCCGAACCATCGGCTACCCAACCGCCAATATTGTTATCAGCGAAAAATACAAGCTGGTTCCGCTGGATGGGATTTTTGCTGTAAGGGTGAAAATTGACGACAAAGTTTATGATGGAATGGCCTACATAGGCACCCGGCCTACCATTAATGGTACCCGGCGCAATATCGAGGTTAATATTTTTGATTTCGATCGGGAGATATACAACCAGCAAATCCGCATGGAGTTTTACAATTTTGTGCGTGATGATATGAAATTTGACTCGCTGGATGCGCTGAAGGAGCAGATACGGAAGGATAAGTTGGATGTGGAGGCGCTTTTAGGAAGTTCATAGTTGATGGTTCATAGTTCATAGCCGGAAAATGAGCCTTTTAAACTTTGTCATTGCGAGTCTCCATCAGGGTTTACCCCTGATGGAGACTTATAATGACGTGTTTATAAGTTACTGATTATCAGTATACTTTTTTTAACGTCATTGCTATTTTTTTCAGGGTTTACCCCTGATGGAGACTCGCAATGACAAAACGGATTTAGGGGCCGTTTTTTCTTCTAAAATAATTATCTTGCCCAATAGTTTCATCTGTAATACGTTATGGCTATGAACTATGATCCATCAACAATGAACTAAATGGCCAAACTCAACTTAGATAAACAGGAAAGCGAATTTTTAAACCGTGCGATACAGCACTGGGAAGACGAGCATTTGATTGATAACAGCGCTGCGGATAAACTCCGTAACTCATATGAAGTTAAAGGCTTCGACTGGATGCGGCTGGCGAAATATTCCTTTTGGATAGCTTTGGCCTGCGGGTTTATAGCCGTTGGTTCCCTGATTATAGATGAAAAAGTTATTGCCTGGCTCAAAAGCCTTTATTACACGCCCGATATTGTTATCAGCTTGGCCACGGGCATTTTGGCGGCCGTATTATTTTATTTTGGCAGGCGCTGGGAAAAGAAATATCCTGAAAAAGTATTTAGCAACGAAGCTATCATTTTTAGCGGTGTACTGTCAACTGCATGCTGCGTAGCTTACCTGGGTAAAACTTTTGATAATGGCTCCGGGCATTACTCGCTGTTGTTTTTACTATCGATTTTTGTTTATGGGGTGCTGGCTTACCGTATGGAATCGCGGTTGATATGGTTGTTCGCGCTGGTATCGCTGGGTAGCTGGTTTGGTACCGAAACGGGTTACCAGACCCATTGGGCCGATTACTTTTTGGGGATGAATTACCCACTGCGCTTTGTGTTGTTCGGGTTGGTTTGTTTATCTGCCATTTACCTGCTTAAAAACCGCAAATGGTTTGCCCTCTTTTGGGAGCTTACCTATGTTGTCGGCTTGCTGTATATGTTTTTATCACTTTGGATGCTGAGCGTTTTTGGCAACCTGGGCAATTTGGATACCTGGTGGCATATTAAGCAAATCAGCCTGTTTTACTGGGGCATTATTTCGGCGGTGGTAGCAGCTGGCTTTTTGCTGCTCGGCTTAAAAACCAAGGATGTAATAGCCCGCGAGTTTGGTATCACGTTCCTGCTTATTTTCATCTACACTAAATACTTCGAATACTTTTGGGAACATACCAACAAGGCTTTGTTCTTTGCTATTTTGGGGGCCTCCTTTTGGCTGATAGGGCGGAAAGCGGAGAGGATTTGGAATTTTAGAAGTGTTCATGGTTGATGGTTCATAGTTCATGGTAGAAGAGAACCGATAGTCAAGAACCAAGAGTCAAGACAAAAACAAGCGTTAATTGCAGCGACTATGAACCATGAACTATCAACCATGAACCAAAAAATACACCTGCTTCACTATCCCGTACGCTGCGAAAGCAAAAAATAAAATAGCAATACTTGTATTGATCAGCTTTGTGCTTAGCGCAAATTTGCTTTGGATATATTGGGCAAACTTTGCATACATAAACAGCGCCAAAAATGCCCCGGCGGCTGCGCCAACACTGAAGATTATTAAAGCTATTTGCCCGTCAGCGACCCATTGGTGGGTAATAAGGTAGGTGCCGGTTATCATCCAGAAAGGTATTTGCACCGGGTTTACAATACCAAGTATAATGCCATAGCGTACACTTGCGCGTTCGGAGTAATTGGTTTTGGGTGGTTTGTTGCGGTTGATCCAGGTTATGGTGCCCAGCAAGGTAAACAACGCCAGCATTATCCAGTCTATAATCATATCCAGCCGCACCTGTGTGGCGAGCCATTTGGCGGCATGCATTATAAACCAGGTAAAAAAGAATTCAACTGACGAGAAAGCTATAATAAACTTCATGGCCTGCCTAAAGCCGCGGTTGATGGTTATTTTAACAAGGGTAAGGTTGATATTGCCGGGTGGGATATACCCGAGTGCATTTGCTATTAACCCGATAAAAAATGTTAGGAATATCATTTAGTTCATGGATAATAGTTCATGGTTCATAGCCGAAAATTAGTAGCAATGGGTAGTGGCAGTAGCAGTCAGTTTACAGCGGAGAAAGCAGTAGCAGCAGATAGTGGCAGTAGCAGTTAGTTAAATGACCCTAAATTACGACTGCCACTCCCCACTGCTACTGCAACTGATCTCTCATCTCCAATTAACTAATCTCTAACTCAAACTTCCTCCATCTCGCTATTCGGGCTGGCCAAT
>JBDUDE010000547.1:0-2718 GCA_040003105.1 Mucilaginibacter sp.
GGGAATCGGTAGATGTGAAGCCTTTTAAGGTGGCGCCGACTGTGTAGGTAAAACTTACGAAGTTTTTTTAAACTTCGTAAGTTTATTGGGCTTATTTAAGCCTTGGTCTTTTCGCCGGTTATTAAGTTGATAATAAATACCGAGCCGTTAACAGTAAGCTTAGCTGTGCCATCGGAATTGAAAACCAATGTGCCTGCATAGCTGAACGCACCCTTTTTAGGTACCGTGCCATTTAAAGTAAATGTAGCTGTACCACCTGCAATAGTGGGTGCCGGTTTATTGAATCTTAAATTTTGAACTACTACGGTAAGATTCTCGTTACCGTGATTGGTAGTGTCTTTTTTCGAGACAAACGAGCCGCTTTGTATAAAAGTAGCGTTAAGAACATAGTTGGTTGCAGTAGGTGTTAGTCCCGCTATCCTAAAGGTTAAATTACCTGTACTGGTTGATGAAACGTGTGGGCCACTGTGGCTACCGCTAAAATTAACCTTACCTGTAATATTATCAGGTATGTTGCTTGCATTACAATTTAGGGTGTAAGTAAAGCCTAAGCCATAGCTAAACTTTACCGGCGCACCCTGCGGGCTGGTTTTTGTAAGCGTATCGGCCTTAGTGGCTCCGCATGTCAGGTGGTTATCTATAAACCATTTCGACTTAATCGTAACATCGTCACTCACGCTGGCCAGCCCGTTTGAATTAACCGACAAGGAAGCACCTACCATATCGGCTGCATCGGATTCGGAAACATTGGCGGTAATGCCGGTTTTAACGCCATCGTTTTTGTTACACGCTATGGCGCCCGCCAGTAGCAACATCATTAAGGTGATCCTGATTTTTCTCATAGCTTGTTTAGTTTTGCCCTTTTACGTACAAAAAGGGAATTTGTTATATCAAATTGACTTTAATTTACTCATAATTAACCGGTTAAAAAAATAACGTCAGGATTAAAAGAATAGTCTAAGAAGCTTTTTATTTTCTTCAGTGCATTATCGCGGGTTTATACTATTTAGCAAATTAATATCATCGTCCGTAAGCTCAATATTTACTGCTTCCAGGTTTTCTTCCAGATGTTTAACACTTGATGTGCCGGGGATAAGCAAAATGTTGTCCGAATGATTAAGCAGCCAGTTCAGCGCTACCTGGTGAACTGTCGCGTTATGTTTATCGGCTATTTGTTTTAGCTTGTCCTGGCTGGCCACGTTGCCTGCATTAAGCGGGAACCACGGGATAAACGCAATTTGGTGCGCCTTGCAATATTGCAGCACGTGTTCCCACTTGCGGTTATCAACGCTGTACATATTTTGTACCGATACAACTTCGAAATATTCCTGTGCCTTTTTAATAACATCCACGTCAACCTCCGATAAGCCGATGTGCTTAATTAAGCCATCCTGCTGCGCGCGTTGTAAAAACTCGAAACTTTGCTCAGCCGGAACAATCGGGTCTATCCTGTGTAGTTGGTACAGGTCAATCTGGTCGAGCTTTAAGCGCTTCAGGCTCCCCTCCAATGCTTTTCTCAGGTGGTCGGGTTTAGCATTTATCGGCCATTCATCGGGTCCGGTGCGTAACAAGCCACCTTTGGTGCCAATAACAAGGTCGGCAGGATACGGAAAAAGCGCTTCAGCAATCAATTCTTCCGAAACATGGGGGCCATAGCTATCTGCTGTGTCGATAAAATTAACACCAAACTCAACAGCGCGCTGTAACACTCTTATGGCTTCGGCTTCGTCTTTTGGCGGGCCCCATATGCCTTTGCCGGTAATGCGCATGGCGCCATAACCCATTCGGCTAACCGTGAGGTCGCCGCCTAGTGTAAACGTTTTTTCGGATGTAATCAGTGAGTTGGTCATATCAGTTTGCGTTTTGGTTAAAAAACATAAACGCTGGTTTTTATAATTTGTTCTTTACGCAAGGTTTAAAAGTGCATTTTACGGGAGCCCGTAAATCAAATAGTAGTATCTTGGCCTAAAAATTAAACCATCATGTTACAGCAAAATAACGCCCACCACTCCCGCCATGTTACCGGTTATCACTTTGTATTAAGCGCAATGCTGCTTATCGGCACCATTACCGCGCTGGTGAATGTTTACCTGCAGTGGGCCGCACATTACGATATGCTTAATTCCATATTAATAGCCCTCCTGTTTATCTGCAGCCTGTTTGTTTTCTGGTATATGCGGCAATTCCCGCTAAGGGCGCAAGACCGCAGCATCCGTGCCGAAGAAGGCCTGCGCCACTATATTCTTACCCACAAACCGCTGGACAGCCGCATCACCATGGCACAGGTTATAGCCCTGCGCTTTGCACCCGATGATGAATTTATTGTATTAGCCGACAGGGCCGCCAAAGAAAACCTTACCCCTAAAGAAATTAAGCAGGAAATAAGGCAGTGGCGGGCAGATAATCACAGGGTGTAATTTTAGTCCGAAAATCGGAAAAGTCAGTAAAGTCCGAAAGACGAAAAGTAGAAAGAAGTTAGATAGAAAAAGGCTAAAGGTCCTTACTTAAACAGTAAGCGCCTTTAGCCTTTTATCATTAGCCTTTTACCTAAATTATTGCTGCACAGCCGGCCTTTGTTCGGGCTGTTTAACAGGTTCTGGTTTCTTTTCCTGTACCCGAGGCTGTGGCTTAGGCAAAATTACAGGCCTTGCTGCCGGCCTTTGGATTTGCGGGGCTGGCTGCGGGTTAGGGTTCACCTGACCTGTACCTGGCCTTGGG
>JBDUDE010000272.1:0-2717 GCA_040003105.1 Mucilaginibacter sp.
TCTGAACATACGCGGCTAAAAAAGTAAAAATCCAGTATCCGGTAGCTCATCCTGAACCAGTCATAATCCCAGCGGGAGTATAATTCCAAATCGGGCGTTACCGAAAAATTACCGATGTTCCAGTCGATAAAAACCGGGATGATCTCGAAGGAATGCATATTATACTTCGAGCGGTTTTTAAGGAAAAGATCGCAATGGTATTTTAGTAAATCAACCTCCATGGGGGTACCAAACTGCTTTTCGTTGGTTTCCAGCTCTTTTTGCAACGAGAAGATATCGGTGCGCAATGTTTTGGATGACTTTGGCAATACATTTTTCACCCGTGAACAAGCTTTGTGAAACCGGCCCACCTGCTGCCCAAGCTTTATGATATGGTGTTCCTCCAGCCGGCGGGGCAACCGGTCGAGTATTCGCGTAGGGTTATAAAAAACTACCCAGGCATCAGTTTTACCCTGTTTAAAACGGTAAACATATACCCGGTTATTTTTTAGCAGCGATTTTGACAGCAGGTTTTCAAAAGGGTAAAGCAGGTTATTACAAAGGCTGTGGATGATGCGATGGTCTTCCTTAAAGTGCTCGTACTTTCCAAAATAAGATAGCTTGGCAATTACAATATCCCCGTCGTGAAACGTAATCCGGAACACATGGTTTGTTGAAACCATCGCGCTGATATCTTCAATTTCTTTTATCGATTTTGAAGCATCGTAGCCCTCCCAGGCTTTTTTCAGTATGAAATTATAATCCACTTTGGTCTGAACCTTAGAGGCTCTGACAGGAAATTGTGGATTGATAGGATTTTCAATGTTCAAATCTATCTCCTCAATAGTTGTCTTCTCCATTATATTATCTCGAAATAACGCTTTAGTTCCCAATCCGTCACACTCTTACCATACTGCCTGCATTCCCATAATCTTGTATTCGTAAAGTGGTCAACAAAAGCCTCACCGAATAGTTCTTTAGCCAACGCGGAATCTTTCATCATATTAGCAGCATCGAAAAGATTTGATGATAGGCTTCCATTGCGTTTATCCTCGTACCCATTGCCAACCGTTGCAGGTATATTTAAAGGCAGCTTGTTTTTAATACCGTATAAGCCGGATGCTAATGCTGCGGCCATAGCCAAATATGGGTTGGTGTCCGAACCAGGAATGCGGGTCTCCAGCCGGGTATAATTTTCGGATGTGTGGATTACACGCAGGGCGGTTGTACGGTTATCAATACCCCAGGTTATGGTAGTTGGGGCCCATGCACCTTCAACAAGCCGTTTGTAGCTATTTATAGTCGGCGCATACATGGGCAATATGTGCGGCAGACAATGCAACTGACCGGCAAGGTAATGCTTGTGTAAATCGCTCATGTTAAATTCATCCTCAGCGCTATAAAACAGGTTTTTGGCTTTATCTTTTGTCCACAAGCTTTGGTGAAGGTGACCGCTGCAGCCGGGCAGGTTTTCATTCCACTTGGCCATAAATGTGGCTATTATGCCGTGCTTGTTAGCTACCTCTTTTACAGCCGTCTTAAATAGCACAGCTTTATCGGCTGCTTCTAAAACACCGTCATGCAAAATCGCCGCTTCGTATACCCCCGGGCCCGTTTCTGTATGCAGCCCTTCAAGCGGTACGTTAAATTGCAGCAACAAATCAAACAAATCGTTATAAAACTCATCGTTTAACGATGTGCGTAATATCGAGTAGCCAAACATCCCCGGCGTAAGGCTTTCCAAATTGGTAAAGCTTTTCTCTTTCAGACTTTGCGGCGTTTCACTAAAATTAAACCATTCAAATTCCTGGGCAAACTCCGCATGGTAACCCATATCGGCGCATTGTTTGGCAATGCGCTTTAACAAACTGCGACCGCAGGCTGGTAAATCGTTACCGTCTCCTTTGCTAAAATCACCGAGGAAGAAAGGGATATTTTCATCCCACGGCACGGTGCGGAAGGTTGAAAGGTCGATACGGCACATTTGGTCGGGATAGCCGGTATGCCAGCCAGTAAGTGTTACGTTATCGTAGCAGGCATCGCTGCTGTCCCAGCCCCATACCACATCGCAAAAGCCGTAGCCGCCCTCAAGCCCGTCTAAAAACTTTTTAGGGTGAATTACCTTGCCCCGCAAAACACCGTCGATATCGGCAAAGGCGAATTTTATCTTTTTTATATCGTTATCCTGTATGTAGGCTTTTACCTGTTCTTCGTTCATGGCGCATCAACTAATTGGCGTGGCAATTTAAGCAAGATAAAATTAATGCGGTAAACTATAAAGAAATGATTGCTCAAAGACGCAAAATATTGCGTCTCTACGGAAGAGGCAATATATTTACGATTGAAATGAAAAAAACAAGCCCTTATTTATTTGTATACGGTACGCTGCTCGATAAGCACAACGAATTTGGCGCTTACCTAAACGCCAATTGTACATTTTATGCTGATGGCCGGTTTAAGGGTAAACTTTACGATATTGGCGAATACCCTGGAGCAATCGCCGCCATTAATGGCAATAATTATGTGCATGGTAAAATTTACCGGCTAAACAATGCTGAACAGGTGTTTAAACAATTGGATTATTACGAAGGGTTTGGGCCGGAGGAAGCACAGCCAAATCTGTTTACAAGAGCACTTTTAACAATTGAAGTTATGAATGAAACGGTTGAGTGCTGGCTGTACTTATATAATTTACCGGTGGATGGACTAATAGCAAGATAATCCCACCCGCCGGCACT
>JBDUDE010000621.1:0-2709 GCA_040003105.1 Mucilaginibacter sp.
ACGCCAAACAGCGCAAACAAAGCCGAAAAACCAAACAGTCCTATCGCAATAATAAAATATGTGATATAAAAATTCAATCCCTTTGCTTTAGCTGCAAACTTAGTGATTTTGGTTGATTTAAGTCGACCGTTGTTGAATAGTTGATAAAATTGGTAGGGTTAGTTGGATATTGTTTTAAATAATTTTTCGCGGAGTATGAATCCGGCGGCTGGCAATTCCGTCCGCTATCGGTGACTCCCGCAGGATTTTGCAAATTTCCCCCATCTTTATCTGTAGGTAGTATGCAATACAGGGGGGGTTGACAGGGTTGACAGGATTTCATTCTTTTTTCGACGTAATTATCTATTAATGACCTCCTTAATATAAAATCAGACTTAAAATGTGTAAACACCCCCTAACGCCCGATTTGCCAGACGGAAACAAATGAACTGGGACAGCGACAACAATACAACTACCTTATAATCAATCATTTATATTTATATATCTGCTCGTTTCCGCGCATAGTTCAACACTTCACCTCCGCATAACTTGATTTCACCCCGGACCCAAAAAACAATTCCCCATAATAATCAAAATCCGCCGTATCATCGGTGGTGGTAAAAAACCGTTGTGTTTTGCCTGTGCTCAGGCTGCTTTCCATTTCAGGATGGCGTTGCAGGTAATCAACCAAACTATAGGCAACAATATCCCCCTGCGATACTACCTGTATATGGGCGGGCAGGTATTCTGTTATTTTCTGCTGTATCAGCGGATAATGCGTACAGGCCAACAAAAGCGTATCGATATTTGAAGACTGCGCCAACACTTCGTCAAGGTATTGTTTTACAAAATAATCGGCGCCGGGCTTGTCGTACTCGCCGTTTTCAATCAGCGGAACCCAAAGCGGGCAGGCTTGCTGGTGCACCTTTACGTTGGGAAAAAACTTGCTAATCTCAATCTTGTACGATTCCGACTGCACCGTACCTTTTGTGCCCAATACGCCTATTTCTTTTGTTTTAGTATAGTTGCCAATCACTTCGGCAGTTGGCCGTATAACACCTAATACCCGTTTGGCAGGGTCCTCGTTCTTTAAATCAAGTTGCTGTATGTTACGCAGCGCCTTTGCCGATGCGGTGTTGCATGCCAGTATAACCAGCGGGCAACCTTGCTTAAACAGCCATTGCACGCATTCCCAGGTGTACTGGTGAATGGTTTGGAAGGAGCGGTTGCCATACGGCGCCCTGGCAGTATCACCCAAATAAATATAATCGTACTGCGGCAGTTGTTTAAATATAGAGCGGAAAACCGTAAGTCCGCCATAACCCGAATCAAAAATGCCTATAGGCTTGTTATTTACCATCTGCACAAAAATAAAAAAAGCGCCCCTTTAAATGGAAGCGCTTTATAAATGTTTACCTTCTGCTTATTATTTAACGCCCAACTTAGCTTTAACAGCTGCCATCAGGTCATCGCCCGGAGGCGCGACTACAAATTGGGTTTGAGCGGTATTAACCACGTAGGTATAACCTTTTTCTTTAGCTACGCCTTCAACAGCAACACGTGCTTTGTCCGAAAGAGGCTTAATCAGTTCGCTTGATTTTTCGTCAAATTTTTGCTGAGCACTTTGTTGATAGTCCTGCATACGTTTCTGAATATCCTGCAATTCAGCCTGTTTGGCAGTACGGGTGGCATCGGTCATGCTGGCTTGTGTTTTCTGAAACTCAGTCCCTTTTGTCTGGAGTTCAGCCTGCATTGCTGCAATTTCATCAGTAAATTGTTTTGAGTATGTATCAAGCGTGGTTTTCACTGTTTTAGCCTCAGGCATCTGGCCAATTAATGCGTCGAAATTAATGTAGCCAATTTTAGTTTGAGCTTTGGCAAAGTTGCCTATCGTTAAAAAGCACACTGCAACCAAAGCAACTTTAAGAAAATTTTTCATTTTTTTTGTTCTGTGTTTAAATTTAATGGGATAATTTATAATAATTTATTTTGTAGTTTTTGTAGATTTCAGGCCAAGCTTTGTCAGCACGTCCGCGCTTTTATCATACCGCGGGTTAGCATACAACATTATAACTTCGCTGTTTTTATCGAATATCATATCCAGGTTATCATTTTCGGCAACTGCCTGTATAGCTTTCGCCATTTTATCCTGTATGGGTTTTATTATTGAATTACTTTTTTGCGCAAGCTCACCGTCCGGACCAAATTTTTGACGCTGAAAATCTTTTGCTGTTTTTTCTTTATCTGCAATCTCGGCCTCACGTCTCTTCTTCATGTCCGCAGTCATCAACACCTGGTCGGCCTGGTAGGCCTTATATAAGCGGTCAATTTCCTGGAAACGCTGATCAACCTCTTTTTGCCACGATACCGACAGCGCTTCAATCTGTTTTTGTGCTGATGTATATTCAGGCATTTGTTTTAAAATGTACTCCGAGTCAACATAAGCAAACCGTTGCGCAAACGCGCCGGTGACTGTTACTAACGTAAAAAACAGGATGAAAATTGTCTTCTTCATTACAATTAATTAAATCCGCCGTTTAAGCTCTGTGATATCGAGAAGTGGAACTGGCCCCCGTTTGCACCCGGTATACCCGGTATTTTATCAAATCCATAGCCATAATCCAATCCAAGCAGGCCGAATATAGGTAAAAATATTCTTGCTCCAACACCTACCGAACGTTTAACGTTGAACGGATCAAATTTATTAAAAGAATTCCAAACATTTCCACC
>JBDUDE010000952.1:0-2707 GCA_040003105.1 Mucilaginibacter sp.
TCCAACACCTGTGGCCTTAAGACTCAGAACTCAAGACTTTTGACTTAAGGCTCACCCCTACCTCACCAAAAACACCCATCCCGATTGCTTCGGCACATAATCGTCCTTAAAATCGATGATATAATAATAGGTACCGGTGGGCAGCCTGCCGCCGTTGGCATTTCCATCCCAGGGTTTGCTGTAGCCAAAACTGTGGTAAACCGACTGCCCGTAGCGGTTGTAAACGCTAAACTCGGCTTTTGGATAATTATCGGCATTTTTGATAAACCAATAGTCGTTAATACCATCGCCGTTTGGCGAAAAACTATTTACTGCAGCAAGTACTTTATAAACCCGCACAAACACGGTGCTGGTGGCCTCGCCGCAGTTAACGCCCGATACAACGTGAAGCGTGTATGTAATGTCAACCGGCGAACTGCAGGTTGGCGTCAATGAAGTCGCATCATTAAGATAATCCAATGGCGTCCAATGCACCGAAATATTATCGCCGGCAGCCGAGCCGCTTAATTTCACCGTTTGCCCGTCGAACATTCTTAGCGCCTTACCCGCATCGGCAACAGGCTTTTTTAATACGGTAACCGTTAATTGAGCGGTGGGTTTTAAGTCAGTACAGCCATCATTGCTTACCGTTACCGTGTAAAGGGTGGTTTCCGAAGGGCTGGCCATCGGGTTGGCAATATCATCATGGTCGAGCCCGGCCGCCGGCTCCCATTTATAGTGGGTAACATTACTGCCAATGGCTGTAAGCTGCACAGCATCTCCCTGGCAAACCTGTGTATCGCTTATTTGCTGAACCGATGGCGCAGCATAAACCTTAACAGTGGTCGACGTAAAAAACGGGCAGTTATTTTTGGTTACCTTAAGCGTATAAATGCCATCGTTGGCCGGGCTGCCGGTTTGGGTAACCACCGGGCTATTATCTGTCGATTGGAAATTATTTGGTCCGGTCCATAAATAAGTCTCCGCTCCCGACGATCGCAATTGTACTGGTTGCCCCTCGCAAGCGCTGGTATTTGCTGCCACCGCCACATCGGGCGGCGGGTATACATTAATGGTAAGCGGGTCGGAATAAATGCGACATTGTTCCGCGCCGGTTGTCGCCTTGTTTAAGATGCCTATTCTGTATTGATATTTGCCCGCCGAAGCATTCGGGAGGGTAACGCCTACTGTTAAACTTTTTGCCCCCGCGATGTCAACCCAGCCGTTACCGTCATTTAAATTCCGTTGCCATTTATAGTCGGGGTTATCGTAACCTGTTTGCTCGGCAACAAGGGTATAGTTTAAGTTATCATTTTGGCAGGAATTTTTGGGTTGGATGTTGCCGATGGTTGTAAAGCCAGTTTGTATCAACGGACCGCAGGCGCTAAAAGTTATATCATCCAAAGCTAAATCATTACCATTACCGCCGGCGCCGTTATTAATCATTTTTACTACCATGTCCGACCCATCTGCAGGACTGGTAAAAAATGTTCCGTATTGAATCCAGGTTGGTTCTTCACTTTCCAGTATATCGCCTGTATCGTACTGTTTTATCAGCGTCCCATCCGTCTTTTCAATCCTGAAAGTGATATTTGGCCTGGAGAAGCCCTGTGTTTGGGGTACGGGGCGCAATATATTCATTATCCAGGCCGCAAACTGGTAGGTGGTATTAGGGCAAAGCTTGCTGCCATCAACTTTATAAGTAAAAAAAATACTCGGTTCAAGTGTGGCGTTGATGACCATCATGTAGCCAAAGGGGTCACCCGTATGGTCCTTTGCAATTGCCTGCCATGTGCCGCCTTTGCATGATGAGCCCATGCGCTGTAAAATTGAGTATTCCCCATCCTCTCCCCCGCAACCTGGACCAGCCACGAATTTTAAATCAGTTTCGCCTCCCGGTAGTTCCGGGCCGCCGTCGTATTGTGTGCCTTTGCCAAAAGTTTCGTTTATAACTGGCGCACCCAAACTGCCTGTACAGGTTTGCGCCTTAAGCCACAGGGCAAAAGAACACATAAAAACAACTAAAAATACAGTGTATAAAATCCGGCGCATTAGGTTACAACAGAATATGCAGTATGCAACCGATAAAAATAGAATTTATTGCGGATAAATTAGTAAGAAGCAAGAAATCAAGAGTCAAGAATCAAGAAATTAAGAGGGAATACGACTTCCGAAAAGAAAAGGCACAAAAAAGCCGAAATTTCTCCCGGCTCTTTTATCTTGATTCTTGGCTCTTGATTCTAGCCAAGATACGATTTCAGGATTTTGCTTCTTGAGGTATGGCGTAAACGCTGCAACGCTTTATCTTTTATCTGGCGTACACGTTCGCGGGTAAGATTAAATTTCTCGCCTATTTCCTCGAGGGATAACGGGTGATTGGTGCCTAAGCCAAAGAACAATACGATGATTTCGCGCTCGCGTTCAGTGAGCGTCGACAGCGAACGTTTTATTTCTTCGGATAATGATTCGTTAATTAATATCGAATCAGTATTTGGCTCCTGGTTTTCCAGTACGTCAAGCAATGTATTTTCTTCACCCTGTACAAACGGCGCATCCATCGATACATGGCGGCCAGAATTGCTTAGCGTATCTGATATTTTATCAACGGTAGTTTCCAGCATATCAGCAAGTTCTTCGGGCGATGGTTCGCGTTCAAATTCCTGCTCAAGTTTTGAAAATGCTTTGCTTATTTTACTTAGCGAGCCTACCTGGTTTAACGGTAAACGTA
>JBDUDE010000954.1:0-9057 GCA_040003105.1 Mucilaginibacter sp.
GGGGGTTACACAATTTTTCGAATTTTTCATTTATTGTATTGATAATTAGTTAATTACAAATTTTAAGGGGGTCTCACGTGAACACCCCCCTATTTATCAAAAATATAGTATCCGCAAGCCTGGCGATTTGGTTAAGTTAACGTGAGTTCGATGTAAGCTATCTGTCGCCTCAACCCAAACCCCTCTGAAAAGGAGAGTGGCTTAAAAAATATATTTAGCCACACGCGAAGCTTAAGTCCTCTCCTTTGGAGAGGATTTAGGTGAGGCGAAATAGCGTTTTTGTGTGACAATTCTTATATCGACTCACGCTAAATTATGGTCTTTAGCCCCCACCTAAACGGCGAAACCCTCATGTGTTATTCGTCGGCATATTGTTTCTACAAAAAATTTCAAAATAAATTTGATAACTAAATGAACATTCATTTATATTTGAAGTGTAATTAAAACTAATGCGCGCAAGAGACGTAGACAAAGAACAACTGGTAAAGCAAAAAGCCATTGAAAGTATTGTAAAATACGGGCTTGAGGGCTTCAGCATGAACAAGCTGGCTAAAGAATGCAAAATATCGGTAGCAACGCTGTACATATATTACAAAGACCGCGACGACCTGATAATAAAGATAACGGAGGAAGAAGGCTTGAAAATGGCGGAAACGATATTGGATGGCTTTGACACCAACGCTTTATTTGAAGAAGGTTTGCGGATGCAATGGAAAAACCGGTTTAAGTATATGATGGATAACCCGCATATAACTGTGTTTTTTGAACAGATACGAAGCTCAAGTTATCACGCGACGTTTTTAAAATCGTTTAAAGGAAACTTTGAGGGGCCGGTAAATAAATTCATGAACAATGTACTTGCGCGCGGGGAAATTAAACAAATGCCGCTCGAGGTTTACTGGTCTGTAGCGTTTGCCCCGCTTTATGCGTTAATACGTTTTCATAACGAGGGACAAAGTGTAGGTGGAATTCCCTTTAAAATTTCGGACGAGATTTTATGGGCAACGTTTGACCTGGTTGTTAAAGGATTGAAAAGCAGCAATTAGCACGCCGGCAAGGATTGAAAAGTGAGCGGACCATGTTGTTGTTAACTAAATGAATATTTATTTATTAATGAAAAATTTTGACCACATATTGTTATTTAAAACCGATTGCAAAACTGTTGCGGATAAACAGGTGCTGCAATGTTTGCTGTCGCAACAGCCGGGGATTGAAGAATGGAACCTCGACCTTGACGACTGCGACTGCGTTTTGCGGATAATTACCTATACAATTAATAACACACAAATAATAAATTTACTTAACCAAAGCGGCTACCAATGCTGCGAACTAGTATAAATACCATGAAGACACAACAAGAAACTATACCATTTACCGGCTACCAAAAGCTGGTAGTTTTTATTTTAGCCTTTACTCAATTTACCGTGATACTCGACTTTATGATTATGTCGCCGCTTGGCGATATGCTGATGAAATCAATGAGCCTGAAGCCTGCTGCGTTTGGTGTCGCGGTATCAGCCTATGCTTTTAGCGCCGGTATATCGGGCCTGCTTACAGCAGGGTTTGCCGATAAATTCGACAGAAAGAAACTTCTGCTGTTCTTTTACCTGGGCTTTACTGCCGGCACCGTTTTGTGCGGCTTGGCGCATACTTACCCCATGCTTTTGGCGGCGCGTATTATAACCGGCCTGTTTGGCGGCGTTATTGGCTCCATATCCATGGCCATTATTGCTGATTTGTTTGCACTACAACAGCGCGGCCGGGTGATGGGTTTCGTGCAGATGGGTTTTGGCGCAAGCCAGGTTTTGGGCGTGCCTATCGGCTTGTATCTCGCTAACCATTTCGGTTGGGAAATGCCTTTCTTTTTAACAGCAGGGCTGGCAGGTATTATTACCATATTCATCATCGTAAAGCTAAAACCCGTTACTGCTCACTTACTGGTTCAACGCGATAAATCAGCACTGGTGCACTTATGGCATACCGTACGCAAACGCGATTACCGTGTGGGCTTTGCCGCTACCGCCCTGCTCTCTATCGGCGGGTTTATGATGATGCCTTTTGGCAGCGCCTTCGCCATCAATAACCTGCACATAACTCAACAACAATTAGTGGTGTTATTTATGATATCGGGGGCGAGCGCAGTTATAGTTATGCCGATTGTTGGGAAACTGAGCGATAAAATCAGCAAGTTTAAGCTCTTTGCCGCAGCATCTGTATGGACGATGACAATGTGCGTGGTTTATACCAATTTATCGGCAACGCCTTTGTGGCTGGTTGTTTTACTTAACGTGCTGATGATGATGGGTATATTGAGCCGAATGGTACCGTCGCAAGCCCTTACCAGTGCAGTTCCTGACATGGAAGACCGGGGCGCATTTATGAGCATAAACGCATCACTGCAACAAATTGCCGGCGGTGTTGCGGCGGCGGCGGCAGGTTTGATTGTGGTACAGCAAACTAAGTTCAGTCCGCTTGAAAACTACAATATTGTAGGCTACGTTGTTGTGGTTATCTCGGCGTGCAGTATTTTGTTGCTGAACCGGGTAAGCAAATTGGTTGAGAGAAAAGCGATAAACAAGGAGCTTGCTACCAAACAGGAAGAAATTGCGTTGAGTGAAGGGCTTTGAGAGCAGTCTTGAGTCAGTAGTCCCGAGTCAGAAGTCTTACAGTGAATCGGGATTTCGACTCATGACTACAGACTTCTGACTCAAGACTACAGAGTAACATCACTTTACCGCAGGCATATCAAGCGCCGGCTTGACCGAGCCACGGTGGCATGTAGTGCAATTAACTATAGGGTTGGCACTTTGCAGGCCGCTTATGTTTTTTAACAGTTGGTTATTAATGGCGGCATTCATTGCTGCCATTTGTCTTGTAATTTCTTTTTGCGGTTTTACTTCCGATTCCCAATGCCCGGGTTCGTGGCAATGGCTGCAACTTACGCCAAGGGAGTTGGAGTACCCGAAGTTCATGATAGCTATAAGTTTGCCGGCCGGCACCCCTTTCAACAATTTAATATTCTTAAAAACAGAATCGGCAGGCATGTTTTCCTTGCCTTTTATCGCCAGTCGCAATTCATCTACATAATGTTTCCGGTCGGCTAAAATCGAATCGGGGCCGTTTTTAACATTTTGCTCCCCACTGCTGTGTAAGTTGAATGCACAAAAGAGGGCTATAGCAAGCAGCAGGGAAAAAACAATGGTTAGGTTTCTTTTCATTTTGCGGGATTGTTTATCAAAAATATCGATAACCTGTGCCGAAAACATCCCCCCGGCAGGGGTATTTGTGAACGATCCGGCACTTTTTAGCAATTTCCTGCTTATCGGAAATCCCCCCGGAAGGGGTATTTTTCATCAACCTGTAAAAAGTATTTTTGATAACAGTAGCTGATTAACTATTAACGATTTTATGAAGAAAGTTTTACAACTAACTATTCGCGTGCCTATTATCCTTTTAATAGCAAACCGTTTACGCACACAGGAAGAAATTTGCCAAACTACAATCAAAGACGTTTTACCGGTCGCCTGTTAAACTCCCTATTATCGTATATTTATGTTCCGATTGTAAACATGGCCCCAGCTGTTAAAAAATATTATACCCGTTGGTTCACCGTTATTTTCTTAACGTTGTTTTCCCCTGCCCTATTCGCCCAAAAATATAATTTCCAGCACTACGATATTGATAAAGGCCTGCTACAATCGCAGGTAACATCTATCACCAAAGACAATTTGAATCAAATATGGCTGTCGAATTTAGGCGGGATAAATTGTTTCGATGGCAAGCAGTTTACCTCTTTTACAGTAGGCAGCGGGATTAAAAACTACTTTAATTTTGCCATAGCCACCGACAACAACGGCAGGGTATGGTGCGGTAATTCGGGGGGCTTAACCTGTTTTGAGTCGAAGGGATTAATTAACTACCCGTTCACCGGTAAAAATACGTTAAGGCCGGTACGGCGCATTGTGTGCGACCGGCACGATAATATCTGGGCGTTAAGCAATCAAACCCTGTTTAAAATAGTCGGTCAAAAATTGGTTGAGCAACAAATAACCGGCGGTAACGAAGTTATTACCGATATTGAAAAAGACGAACGCGGCAGCCTTTATGCGGCAGTTCAAAATAAAGGCATATACCGGTTACGCTACAATAAATGGCAGCCATTTGCACCGTTAAGCGCATTTAAAAACGTTGGTCACATCATTCAATTTGCAGTGGTGCCACACCATGCCGGCCAGGTTTATATGATTACTCAAAACAAGCTGTTTTTTCTTAAAGACAGCGTAACATCAGCCGTTGATGCCCCGCTTATCGGCAAAATTAATCCACGCCTGGTGTGCCTTGCTATTGACCACAATCTTGATTTATGGCTGGGTACCGATAAGGGCGCGTTTTTATTGTCAAACCACACACTGAAGCATTTTGACGATACCAACGGATTCACCAATACCAGGGTATTTTCGATATTTGTTGACTACGAAAATCATATCTGGTTCGGTACCGACGGCGCTGGTTTGTATAAGTACCAGCTTGACAACTATCAAATGTATGACAGATCGCAGGGGCTTACCAGCGACCTGGCCATGGCCATGGTTAAAAACCGGCGCGGCGAAATTTATATCGCTACCTACGGCGGCGGATTGATGGGTTGTAAGAACGGCAAAATAATTGAAATTAAAAACCTTCCCTCGGGGTTTAAGGATGCGCGCGTAAACTGTTTATATGCAGACACCAACGACGACCTGTGGATAGGCACCGACGATTTGGGTTTGTGGAAGAAAACGAAAACCGGGACAATTAAAATATCAGACAAATTAAGCTGCACTTCAATAACCGGAAGCAAGGACCATACCATTTGGCTTACCACTAATTTTGGCTGCTTTTATATTCAAAACAATAAAACAATACCTGTTTACGGGCTCGACTACCAATGTACCAGCTTATTAAGCATAGGCACCGACTCATTATACGCAGGCACGTTTGACGGACTGGTATTAGTTAAGGATAAAAAAATAGATGAGACTAAAAGGGTGCTTCGAGGGACGAGCATTAACTGTATGCAAAAATACCAAAGGAGTATTTTGATTGGCACCACCGACAGGGGCTTGTTTGTGCTGGATACACGAACAGGCAAGCTGCGGAACATGGACATTAAAAATCTTGCCGGCCCAAATACCATATCAAGCATGCTTATTGTTGGCAATCAATTATGGCTGGGTACCTCGAGGGGTATAAACCGTTACATGATTGAAGGTAACGACACACCCATTTTGAAAAAGTTAATTGCCCCGGCAGACATTTATGAGTGCAACCTAAATGCTGTTTTGCTAACCGATCACAAGGTTTGGATAGGCACAACCCATGGCATCATTATTTTTGATAACAACATTAAAAAGCAGCCCCCATTATCACTTCACCTTGCCATTCAAAAGGTCTCGGTTAATAACCCTGACGTGAAGTTTAATTCGGTATATAAAAACGGTTATAAAATTCCCGAAAAGCTGGAGCTCTCGTCGGATGAAAGCAGGCTGGCCATAAAATTTCAGGCTATTGAATTTGGCGATAACCGGGATATTTTTTACCGTTATAAACTGGAGGGCCTGGATAAGGACTTTAGCTGGCCGGTTCAAAACAACGCAGTGGAATATCCCCAGCTTCCTCCGGGCTCGTATACATTTAAAGTGAAAGCTATTGTGGACGGCATGATAAGCGACACCGTGTCATACACCTTTACAATTGTGCCCACCATATACCAAACCGCCGAATTTAAGTTTATCGTGCTGCTGTTTTTGCTTTCGATAGTTTTTGGGATATACCTTTATAAAATTTACAGCCACCGTAAAAAGTTAAACTATATAAACCAGCTTAAGCACCATGAGCAGGACCTGGTACGCAGGCAAACCGCCGAGGATTTTCACGACGACCTTGGCAATAAACTAACCCGTATAAATATGCTCGCCGAACTGTTGGCCCGCAATTTTGCCCGGCATAGCGAAACTGAAAGTAAACTGGTTGAGCAAATACAACGCAGCGCCTCTGAAATGTATGCCGGCACAAAAGATATTTTATGGGCACTAAACCCTGATAATGATAATTTGGCCGAGGTATTGGATGTAATAAAAGGCTTTGCTGAAAATTTATTTATGAATATTGATGTTAAATTGAGTTTTAACATCCCTGCTGATGAAGTTAAATTAAAACAGATGACGCTCCCGCTGGGGCATAGCCGGAACATTATATTGATATTTAAGGAGTTGTTTACAAATATATTAAAGCACTCAAAAGCAAATATTGTTACGTTTGCGGTTTACATTACGCCTGATGGATGTGTTGAATTTGATGTTACCGACAATGGGCATGGTTTCGACCCTTCGTGTAATTCGGACGGCAACGGCATCAAAAACATGCGTAACCGGGCCAAAAAGCTCAATGCATCGTTAACTACTACTTCAAATAACAACACCGGTACAACCAGCGTTTTATTATTACCCATTCCTTAAAACAAGTGTTATGCAAAAAACCATAAGAATAGTAATTATTGAGGACGACCAGATATTGCAGCACGCATACAAACAACTGATTGAAGATGAGTGCGGTTTCCAGGTTGTTAGTTGCTATAGCAGTTTTGATGCTGCCGAAAAAAAACTGGTTGCAGACGACCCCGGCATCATTTTGCTCGATATAGAGCTGCCAGGTACCAATGGCGTGCAGGCCATCCCCCTGATAAAAAAACTGGTGCCTAAAGCCATGGTTATTATGCTTACGGTTTACGAAATTGAGGAACAGATATTTGCCGCCCTGGCCAACGGTGCGTCGGGCTATTTAACCAAGGATGTTTCGTCGGCTAAAATTATTGAGGCAATTTATGATGCCCGTGCAGGTGGCGGGCCCATGTCAAAAAAAATCGCATCTATCGTTATCAAATCATTCCAAAAAAACACCGACTCGCCGCTTTCCAAACGCGAAACCGAAATCATAAAGATGATTAGCGAGGGGAAAAAACGGAACGAGATTGCCGATGAGTTATTTATCGAACTAGAAACCGTTAAAACCCATATCAAAAATATCTACTCAAAACTTAACGTAAACTCCCGCAGCGATGCACTTAAGGTTGTTAAAAAAAACAGGTTGATATAATTGTTAGTCTCAAGTCGAGAGTCTCGGGTTCTAAGTCAGAAAAAGCAAAAAACAGAATTAAGACTATTGAATTACCATCAGGATGCCGCGCGTATATTCAATAAAAAGTTTTTATGTATAGCGCTTACCGAACATGAAACCATATCGGTTTCAATAAGCAGTTCCCTGGATATTTGATTTTTGCCTTTGCCGCTGGTCAATAATTCCAAAACCCGGGTTTCCAGGGGCGAAATGCCCGCGTATTTATTTTTCTTAAAAAGCCGGGAAATTACCCGGGCAAGGCTCCTGTTTATCGGCATGTAGCCATCCACTATTTCATTTAACGTATCAATGATGTTTATTAGCGGCGTGTCTTTTGTTAAGTAGCCCGAAGCACCGTTTGCATAAGCTTTAATTATTAAATCCTCAAACTCATAAACGCTTAAAATAACAACCTGGCAGCCCGGAAGGGTTCGCTTTATTTCCGGAATGGCGTCTATACCGTTGGTTCCCGGCAGTTGCACGTCAAGCAAAATAACATCCGGCATATCTGTTGAGATATTGATAGCTGCCTCATCATACGAGTAATACGAATTTACGACCTCGAAGCCGCTTGTTTTGTCAATTAATAAAGCATATCCCTCCCTAAGTATAGTATCATCCTCAATTATAACGGTCCGTATTTTAGTATTCATTGCAGGGGCGCTGTGTGTAGTTGTACCTTTTGCACATTGCTATGCATACGGTAATAATATACATTAATATAGTAAGTAAATGTGCGAAAGCCTCCATAACCGCTTTTTTGATTTACAAGCTATTCATGGCTATCTAGCAACCCGCTTTTACAAAGCTATAGGCATGAGCCGCTGCATATACAAAAAAGGCCGCCCGGCAAAAAGCAGGACGGCCTCGATCAGGTATATAATCAATTAGCGGGGACCTTTGTAAGTATAGGTTTCATCAAAATGACACCTGTCTGCGCCATCGCTTACCATGATGTATTTTACTTTTAAAGTTTTTGTGCCCGGGTCATATGCATTTACACCTGTTGGATCGAGTTTGGCGGAACGATGGTGGCTGCCCGAGCCCTGCCCGTACGCGTTAACAACGGACACCAACTGGTTTGTTGCCGGGTCAAAATTAAACTCTGGCGAAAAACTTCCGTAACCACTTTGGGTGCCGTCGCCAACATTGAACCCAAATACATAATCATCGAATGTAACATTGAAAACATCGCTTGCCGACCCCGAAATAGTTTCGAAATTAACGTTATATGGATATGGCCCCGTGGCTGCGGGGATATTAGCATCCGTATAACTACCGGTAACATCATAATTACCATCGTATTTGTTCTTAATAGCAATGGTTGATAAAATGGTGTCCTGGCTAACCCCTGTTGAGCTGTGTTGTTTTGAAAATCCGCCAAAGTTAGTTATCACGTAAGCTACGGCGTATTGTTTGGAAAGGTCGACCTTACTACCGTCGACATTAAAAATAATGTTTTTGGCAAAATCGCCTCCGGCAAAGTTCAAAGTCAAATCGGCATTAGATCCAATTGCAACTCCCGGTTGGGCTACAAGTGTATAAATACTGCCCGGCAGTAATGTATAATTAGTACCGTTAGCTGCGTTTTTTGCGTCTATATAACTTTGATCCATTGCTTTAATCGTAACGGTAACCGATTTCTGCAAATCAGCTTTGCTGGCCGCATCGCGCCTTACGGTAAACATACCAACCGGTTTCACATCGGTAAAAACATCAAAAAATTGATTTCTCGTTTGAGCCTCTGTAATCCATACGTAGGTTTTCCCTGATTCCTTTGTTTCTGTCCCGCTAAACGGGTCTTTACGGCAGGCGCTGAACAACGTCATCACAGAGCAGCCAATGACCGTATATTGTAAAAATTTATTTTTCATCTTTAATTCTTTAGTGTTGTTTAATTAT